>CAZAGH010000014.1:0-4746 GCA_964484755.1 uncultured Melioribacter sp.
GTGATTGCCGTTGATACGTGAGATGTGCAGTACGCTCGCAGTATCACGAAGCGCAATCGCCTGCATATGGGCACTCAGCGCCTCGCCAAGATTTCCGCTGCGCCGATGTACAATGGCGATTGAATTGTAGGCATCCGGTGCAAGCTGGGCCGAGACCAGTGCGCATCTTTAGAATGCGTTGATAGCATCTTCTGTGAAGCCCTGTTGCTCGTATGCAGCGCCTAGGTTGAAGTATGCTTCGCCATAGTTTGGCCTTAGTCCAACAGCGCGCTTGAGAGCTTTCGAAGCTACTTCGTGACGTTGCAGACGCATGTTCAGCAGTCCAAGGTTGTACCATGCCATTGGATCTTGGGGATACTTTACAGCCGTCAACGAGGCCACGTTAAAGGCGCGCGTTGAATCGCCATGCTCCTGTAGCGCCCCTGTCAGCAGAAAATATGCTTCTCGATTGTTCGAGTCGAGCCGAATGGCTGCATCAAAATGGATTATGGCTTGTGCTACCTTTCCACTCGACATGCAGGATTCACCAGCGGCAACTCGATAGGGGGCTACATCAGGATATTGATCGACAAGCACCTGGTGGAGTTCGGCTGCTGCGGAAAATTGGCCCGTTTTGAAATAGCACTTTGCGAGTTCAACAAGAACACTTGGATCTGAGCGACGAAACATGACGTCTTCAAGCGGGGCAATAGCCTTTTCATATCTGCCAGCCTTCGCATAGGCAAGACCCAGGGCCCACATCGTCTGCACAGAGTCGGGGAAGCGCCGCACAGCGCCTTCCAGGGTGTTCAGGTTGGCATCACGTTGATTTGTTCGTGCGAAGCACTCTGCAAGCACCAGCCAACCTTGCATGCGTGTCGAATCAAGCGCAAGTGAGCGCTTGGCAAAGAACAGTGCTTTGTCGGATTTGTTCTGCTGAATGAGCGACATCGTGTAGATGCCGAGAAGATTAGGATCGGTCGTGTTCTCGATGTTCATCCGTGAGAGAATCCGCTCGATCTCCGACCAATTCTTGTCACGCATTGCGGACTCAAGTGAACGTTGATCTGGAGTCTGAGAAAAGACAAACGACGACGTGACGATGAGGATGACAAGAATAGTTGTCATCAATGGGGCATGATGCGGTAGAGATAATGCTGGTCGCATCCAACCGAACGTGTTTCGATGAGGTGCCATGTAGGAGGGTCAACGTGGAAGCCCCACTCTCTTCCCATACCGAGGGTGACTGGGGCCTCGTGAATATGCATCTCTTGCACCATTCCGGCATGCATGAAGTTATCCAACGTAACCGACCCGCCTTCGAGCAGAATTGACTGTATGCCATGGTCAAACAACTTCTGTGCAATCTCCTTTGGCTGGAGCAAACCGTCTGATGCAGGCATGGTTATGATCTCAAATCCGAGGTCTGCCAAGGACAACAGTCGATCGGTGACAACGGGTGTATCATGCGTAACAATGATCGTGCGCTGCTGACGGGCCGTTGATGCTATCACCGAATCATGAGGTGTACGACACTGAGGGTCTAAGATGATCCGTACAGGGTCTCGCCCCTCAACGAGTCGAACATTGAGCGAAGGGTTATCGGCAATGACCGTGCCAACGCCGATGAGCACGGCATCAAGCGATGCACGCATGCGATGCACAATTATGCGAGATTCTTCTGAAGTCAGCCAGCGACCGCTGTTCTCGGGCATTGCAATCTTGTTATCAAGC
Source organism: uncultured Melioribacter sp. (assembly GCA_964484755.1). Classification (GTDB taxonomy): domain Bacteria; phylum Bacteroidota; class Ignavibacteria; order Kapaibacteriales; family Kapaibacteriaceae; genus UBA10438. The sequence goes on from CAZAGH010000014.1 coordinate 1,714, forward strand.
GACGTAGCGACCTTTGCGATGATGTAGGGGGCCCGACTCCTCATTGCATGAAGGAAGAACCGCGCTACCCATTTGCAGGACTGTTCCTCGATACCAACCAGTACTTCTTTGCCAGCAGCGCGGAGCACTTCAAGCCCCTTGCCTGCAACTAGTGGGTTGGGATCTTGGCACCCGACAACGATGCGCGCGAGGTTGGTGTCAGCCACGGCGTGCGCACATGGCGGCTGCTTGCCATGGTGTGCGCACGGTTCAAGCGTGACGTACATCGTTGCACCCGTCAGATCCAGAGCAGAGGCCTGCCGTATTGCATTTATCTCGGCATGATGCTCACCATATCGCTCATGCCAGCCTTCAGAAAGAAGCTCGCGGCCACGTGCGATCACGCACCCAACCAATGGATTTGGGCTCACCTGTCCAGCACCGCGCTCGGCAAGTGCAATGGCATGGCGCATCCAATGATGATCTAGTTCTTCTTGAGTGGCCATGTAAACGTGATCTGCGTTTGATAGGGGGCTGGCCTCGACGGGATGATGATATCGGCCGTGTAGTCGCCCGGTGCTAGTGGTTGACCTTCTGCATCAGTACCATCCCAGTCAAGATTGTAAGTAGAAACCTCGCCCACAGATTCTGGGCGCACCGGGCTCACAACAGTGAGGAACGCCATTCCTTGATTGGACTGCCAGATGGTCTTGAATCCTGATCGGATTATGACCCGCACATCCTCGGACGATGGAAGGTACTCGCCTTCGATAACTCGATTGCGCGTTGCATTGACGCCGATCACTACCAAGCCTTCATCGCCTGGTCGAATGAAGGGATTTAACGTTAGTGCCGAGGTATCCCTTGAGATGAATTGTGCCGGGTGAATCTTCATGATCGATCCTTGTTCAAAACCGATTGAGAGAGTCGAATGAACCATGCGTGTTGCAATGGACTCTGGAATCCGACAGCGCACGAATGTGCTGGCTGATGCACTGGAGACCCCAGACGACACTGTCTGCATGACGACACTGTCCTTGACACCATCGTTGCTTTCGACATACAGTAGCACTTGTCGATACACCTCGCCAACCGAGGCTGGTGGGATGCTGGCCGTGATGGTCAACGAATCTTGTGAGTCTCTAGTAAGCACGATCTGAGATGCGTCATAGAGCTCGATCGTGGCGATGCGTTGAGATGGTTTGTCCGATGACGCGCACCCGAGTGCACATGAGGCAATGATCACAGCGAACAGTATCATGAACGGAGAGGTTGTCATAGAGTCTTGTGAGTGAGCAGGGTAGTGATGATAGAGCTCAGATGTTGGCCAGCACATGATGCTACATCAAGAACTTCGTCATGTGTTACGGAACGTTGTATCGAATCGGAAAGTGTGTTTGTGACCATCGAGAACGCAAGAGTGGCAATGCCAAGCGAGCGTGCATGCCTCTGTTCGCGAACGGTTGACATGCCTACCAGATCCGCTCCGAGACGGCGCAGCATTCGTATCTCAGCGCGGGTCTCGTAGCTTGGACCGAGCACTTGACAGTACGTTCCAGTCTCGAGTGCGAGGTGCTGCTTGGAACATACATCCAGAACTGAAGCATGCAGACCATTGTCAGAAGGGAGGCAAGCTTCAGGTATGGCGGGATATCCATGCAGCGTACTGCCGAGAAACGTGAGGTCGATGGTGTCTGTGATCAGTGCGATATCGCCTGGTGAATATCTCCAGTGCAGGCCACCAGCTGCATTCGTTATAATGACCGTCATAACGCCTAAGGCATGCATGAAGTCAATCAGCTGCATGCACGATGTGTGCTCATATCCCTCGTAGGCATGAAGTCTTCCGGAGCACACAAGAACGTGTTGGTCGGCAATCTCGAGCATCTCAGCATGTGAAGCGTGTCCTGCTACAGAGCTTGTCTGCATACCTGGCAGATCAGCATACCAGACTCGGCCCATCGAGCGAGCTTGCTGTGGACGAAACCGAAACCCAGAACCGGTGATGAGTCCGATGGTTGGAACGGCATCCAAACGTTGGCGCAGAACCTGGGCTGCACGGCTCACTTCATGTTGCTGCATTGAACTCATGTCATTGATCAGGGGGCAAGTTAGCCCCTTGTCGACATTTTTCACGGCGTATCTTTGCGCATGATTAGAAGCATGACCGGTTACGGCAAGGCCGAGGTAGAGATCCTCGGCAGCACGTGTACAATTGAAGCACGTTGCGTCAACGGACGATATCTCGAGCTCTCGACAAAACTTCCGCGAGAGTGGTCTGATAAAGAGGGGCAGATACGTGAGATCGTGCGAGAACGCGTTACGCGCGGCTCGTTGACCGTTTCTGTCCGCCGTGCCGAGGCGGTTACCTCGACAGCCATTGGGGTGAACATGGCAGCCGCTGCTGCTTATGTCCAGACCTTACGGCAGATCAAAGCCGAGCTCGGGCTTGCTGGCGACATCCACATTGAGCACCTTGTTCATTTGCCGAATATCTTTCAGGCAGACGGCAGCTCATCAGACGAAGTTGACATATGGCCGACCTTGCAGCCGGGTATCATCGATGCACTTGAGGCACTCAATGCGATGCGCGATCGAGAAGGGGCTGAACTTGCCAATGATCTCGATCAACGACTAACAATGATGCTGCAGAGCATTGATGTTGTTGAACGCATGAGCGTTGATCGTATTGATGCTGAACGCGTGCGCCTGCGGGAGCGTGTGCGTCAGCTCGTTGAGGATTCTGTTGTGGATGAGCAGCGCCTGCAGCTTGAGATTATTCTTTTGTCGGAGAAACTTGACGTTACAGAAGAATGTGTTCGCCTGCGCAGTCACATCAAGCACTTCCGGCAGTACATGACCTCCGACGAAAAGGCAGGACGGAAGTTGAACTTCCTCCTTCAGGAAATGAATAGGGAAATCAACACCATTGGATCGAAGTGTAATCATGCCGATATCGCGGTAATCGTTGTGGGCGTGAAGGAAGAGCTGGAGCGCATGAGGGAGCAAGTGCAGAATGTCGAATAGAAAGCATCTGATCGTATTGTCCGCCCC
>CAZAGH010000014.1:4846-35953 GCA_964484755.1 uncultured Melioribacter sp.
GTAGCTGATTCGATCTCACGCGGTGAGTTTGTGGTCTTTGATGTTGATGTCAAGGGGGCCCTTTCTCTTAGGGCGGCATTCCCCCACGACACCTTGTTGTTGTTTGTTGCGCCCCCTTCAATCGAAGTGCTCGAAGAGCGGCTCCGAAGCAGGCATACGGAGACAGACGAGCAGGTCAGGACCAGGCTCTCGCGGGCTGAAATGGAAATGGCCCATCAGGATATGTTTGATGTTGTGCTGGTCAATTCAGATCTCGAGCAAACATTAAGCGCCGCCGAGGCACTTGTGCGTGCGCAGGTCGAAGGTGCTCCGCAACAACCATCCCTCTTTGGTGAGTGAGCTTGTATCGTAACTTTGCAGCCTATGAGCAAACGATCATCTACGGCATCGACACGTAAGAATCACGACAACGTTGTACCTGGTCTGACAACATCAGACATCATAAGCGATTACAGAGTCGCCGTCATCAGCCGGCAGGCTTCCTTACTTGGCCGCAAAGAGGTCCTAACGGGCAAGGCGAAGTTTGGAATCTTTGGAGACGGCAAGGAAGTGGCGCAACTGGCCATGGCTCGTTCGTTTCAGCCAGGGGACTGGAGAAGCGGTTACTATCGCGATCAGACATTCATGTTCGCCATCGGCGAAAGCGATGTTCAGAAGTTCTTTGCGCAGCTCTATGCGCACACGGATGTTCAGGCAGAACCAGCAAGTGCTGGGCGTTCAATGAACGGTCACTTTGGTACTCGACTTCTCGATGACGCCGGTAATTGGCTGCCCCAGTCGTCACGCAAGAATGTGTCGGCGGACATCTCGCCAACAGGCTCGCAGATGCCAAGACTCGTTGGATTGGCATACGCCTCTCGTTTGTACCGCGAAGTTGATGTGCTCAAGGGGCTAACCGAGTTCTCTGCAAACGGAAACGAGGTTGCATTCGGCACAATTGGCAATGCATCCAGTGCAGAAGGTATGTTCTGGGAGAGCGTCAATGCGATTGGCGTTCTGAAATCGCCTGCTATCATCTCCATCTGGGACGACGGATATGGTATCAGTGTGCCCAATGAGTTTCAGGTAACAAAGTCAAACGTTGGTGAGCTCCTCCAAGGGTTTGCCCGCACGGCGACCTCGATTAATGGGTATGATATCCACGTGGTAAAGGCTTGGGACTATCCAGCGCTGGTGAAGTCGTACGCCAAAGCTGCCGAAACAGCTCGCCGCGAGCATGTTCCGCAGATCATCCATGTTATCGAAGTAACACAGCCGCAAGGTCACTCGACATCAGGATCGCATGAGCGCTATAAGTCCGCCGAACGTTTGTCGTGGGAAGTGGAGATGGACGGTATCACGCGCATGCGTGCTTGGATGCTCGCCGAAGGTATTGCGACTGAAGATCAGCTCGCGTCCATCGAACAAGAAGCAACCGACCACGTCAAAGAGCGCAAACAAGCCGCCTGGGACGCGTATAGTTTGCCTATCAGGGAAGAGATTCAAGAAGCGATTGCCCTGTTGCATGCCACTGCAGAACAACTCAAACAACAAGGAACTCAGCAGGTAGCCACGGAGATCGAAACACTAGCAGGAGAGCTGCAGCGTATTCGGGAGCCATTCCGACGCGACATCATGGCCGCCATGCACAAGGCCATTGTGGCAGCTGCGGGGTCAGCGCAAGGGGCTCTGACGCAGGTTGTTGCTTGGAGGCGATCCTATGACGAGCGTATCCGCCCCCTGTATAGCTCACATCTGTATTGTGAGACGGCTAAGAGCCCACTTACGATGCAGACCATTGGGCCTACAGTAACTGAAGACTCACCAGTGGTTAATGGTTCCGAGGTCATACGTGCGTGGTTTGATCATGCCCTGCGTACAGACCCACGTGTTAGCATCTTTGGTGAAGACACCGGTTTTCTTGGTGATGTCAATCAAGGCACATCAGGCCTGCAGGCAGAGTATGGCGTTCTGCGGGTGAGTGATGTTGGGATTCGTGAGTGCACGATTTTGGGTCAGGCGATAGGCATGGCAATGCGGGGCCTCCGGCCGATTGCTGAGATACAGTATCTCGATTACTTGCTGTATGCATTGCAGCTTATGAGCGATGATCTGGCCACGGTGCACTGGCGTACACGGGGCGGACAGAAAGCACCGGTGATTGTTCGTACGCGTGGTCATCGTCTGGAAGGCATATGGCACTCGGGTTCTCCGATGGCAGGCATTATCAATCTCGTACGTGGTATGCATGTATGTGTACCACGAAACTTTGTCCAAGCTGCAGGGATGTACCAGACACTCCTGCAGGGTGATGACCCAGCCATTGTTGTTGAGGTTCTCAACGGATATCGACTCAAAGAGTCACTGCCTTCAAATATGGGGCAATACACCGTTGAGCTCGGTGTGCCAGAGGTTATTCGTCAGGGAAGCGATGTGACGCTTGTCACATATGGAGCTACCGTCCGCGTTGCAATGGAATCTGCTGCAGCGCTCGAGCGTCTCGGAGTTTCAGTTGAGGTAATCGACGTGCAGACCCTGCTACCGTTTGACCGTCGGGGCGTTATATGTGAGTCGTTACGTAAAACAAATCGTGTGCTGTTCGTCGATGAGGACGTTCCGGGTGGAACGACTGCATACATGATGCGTGAAGTCCTTGAAGTACAAGGGGGCTACAGGTATCTTGACTCAGCTCCGGCGACACTCGCTGCGCAAGAACACCGTCCCGCTTATGGCACAGACGGAAATTATTGGTCGAAGCCAGAAGCAGAGCATATCACAGAGCGAGTCTACTCGATAATGCACGAAGCTGTGCCGCAGCGTTTCCCGGCTATCTTTTAAGAAAAATTTGACGAAATAATTGGCCGCAATAGATCTTTTACCTAATTTAGGACAACGGAGTCGTAAATCTTAATATGTCCTTCGGGGGATAAATGATCTTGTCGAAATCATGTATCTATGGCATACAATCTGCCATTTACGTGGCAGCCCACGACGCAGACGGCTATGTATCCATAAGTCAGATAGCATCTGAGTTGCAGATATCGTTTCATTTCCTGACGAAGGTCCTGCAGCAGTTGACCCAAGAGGGAATCATGAATTCCTATCGAGGACCACGCGGAGGAGTAGCCCTTGCGAAGAACAAGGCCGACATCTCGCTCTATGACCTCATCGCAGCTATCGACGGTACAGCAATCTTTACGGAATGTATGCTTGGTCTGCCTGGATGTGGTGTAGCTGAACCATGTCCTGCCCATGACCATTGGACACGACTGCGCGTCGAGTTGACCGGAATTGCCAAGCGGCTAAGTCTCAAGGACCTTGGGGACAAGGCCAGTGAGCTCAACGTCCGTTTGGCCAAAGAATTCAGCTATGCAACATCACAAACAACTAGCTTGAAATAAGCGATGCACGCGGTGCAACACGATACAACGTGTCATCATTGTGGCGGACAGTGTGCTGGTAGCGCTCCCCAGAAAGACGGACTACACTTTTGCTGTCAAGGATGTCTGAGCGTCTACGAGATCTTGGCGCAATATGATTCCTGCGAGTACTACGAGCTTAAGCCGGGGTCCGGCGTGCGCCCACCCGACGTAGATACCTCAAAGTTCAACGTGCTCGACACATCCCCAGAACGGTCTCATATTGTCGAGTACGAAGATGACCAGATCGTTCGGGCGCGATTTATGCTCCCAACAATGCATTGTGCAAGCTGTGTGTGGTTATTAGAGCGTCTGCACAGGTTTGATTCAGGAATTCTATCATCGCGAGTAGATCTGCTGCGACACACCGTTGTTGTCGAGTGTGATCGCTCCCAAACCAGCTTGGCAAATGTCGCTTTGTTGTTGGCATCACTCGGATATGAGCCCGAGATAGACCGCACAGACAGTGTCCAACGCGGTAACGAATCTTCAGCACGACGCACACTCTATGTACGCCTCGGAGTAGCCGGCTTTGCGGCAGGTAATGTCATGATGATCGGTTTGGCCAATTACCTTGCTGGCAAGGATGGACTTGATACTACGATCAAAATCATCTTTGACATCCTAAGCATTGGCCTAAGCATACCAGTACTGTTGTACAGCGCACAACCGTGGCTCTCCTCAGCGGTTGTGTCGCTGCGTCGAGGCGTCGTGAACCTTGACGTTCCAGTAGCGTTGGGAATTACCACCATCTTTCTGCGAAGCTGCTATGAGATCGTGACGGGAGCCAGTGAGGGCTTCTTAGACTCGTTTACGGGACTCGTTTTCTTTCTACTCATTGGAAAGTTGTTTCAGCAAAAGGCATTTGCGTCGATTGATTTCCATCGAACGATGCGATCATTCTTCCCACTCTCCACCACAAAACAATTCAATGGCCAACAACTTCCTGTGCACATTGATGACATCGCGATCGGAGATGTGATCATCGTTCGTAATGGAGAGGTGATACCCGCTGATTCGATCCTTTTGCATGAGCCAGGCGTTGTTGACTACGCCTACGTAACCGGGGAAAGTACACCTGTTGAATGTGCCCCTGGTAAGATACTGTTTGCCGGAGGACGTGTCATGGGGCGATCGTTAACGCTCAGTGTGGTAAAGCCGGCAAGCACAAGCTATATGGCCTCACTATGGTCCCGATCCGACGTACACACCGAACGAAGAGAGTTTGGGAGTACAAGTGACCGATTCGGTCTGATCTTCACTATCGCCACGATTTCGGTCGCAATGATTGGCGGATTAGTGTGGCTTCCTGACGTCTCCATGGCGCTAACAGTTGCAACATCGGTGCTCATCATTGCCTGCCCGTGTGCGTTTACCCTCGCAGCCCCGATCGTCTACGGGACGGCCATGTCGAACCTAGGCAATTCGGGCATCTACCTGCGAACAGCAGCTGTTATCGCTGATCTACAACGGATTTCTACTGTTGTTGTTGATAAAACAGGTACGCTCACTGAGCCTACGACTGTCACGTTTCACGGAACGCCGCTTACTTCGGAACTCACATCAATCATCTCTGCTCTAGCTCATCAGAGCACTCATCCAGTGAGCCAGGCCATAGCACGCGCCCTGCCCGCATCAGACATGCCGGTATCTGATGTTCGTGAAACTGCTGGTGTTGGAGTGTCGGGAGTATGCGGGGATGTGGCTATTGCACTTCTTGCTGATCCTGCTGAACACGGTGCATCGGGATTCGGCGGACGGACCTACGTTCATGTCAACGATGAAGTAATTGGCTACTTCTCCCTTGATCACGCTCTGCGTCCCGTAGCAACGTCAATGATCAACGAGTTGCGAACAGGCTATGATGTCCGGCTACTAACAGGCGATTCAGCACCAATTGCTGACGAGGTTGCCCAGTTGTTCTCTGCCGATTCGATCGAGCAAGGGGCCTCACCTTCGCAGAAAGTCGACTACATCGTGAAGCAGCAGCAGCAGGGCAACAACGTCCTGATGATCGGTGATGGACTCAATGACCTTGCGGCATTATCGGCCGCAAATGTTTCCGTAGCAGTGAGTAACAATACATCTCGTATCGTACCCGCATGTGATATCGTCATGGATGCCCAACACGTTGGCAGCATAGCAAGTCTGCTTCGCTACGCGCAGAAGCTGCGCGGTGTTGTTGGCGTTGCATTCTGGTTCACGATGATCTATAACCTCATCGGTCTCGCTTTAAGCTTGTCTGGAAATCTGTCACCCGTGGTCACCGCAATCATGATGCCTGTGAGTTCTCTTTTGGTCGTCACGATTAGCGTTCTTGGCAGTAAGGTTTCACATCGGAGGCTACCATGGGTGTAATGCCGCTGATCATCGTTTGCAGCCTACTTGTTGCTATGACATTTCTCCTGCTGTTCATCAGGATAACGCGTCAAGGCCAGTACGACGACATAACAACGCCTGCAATTCGGATCACATTTGATGATGAGCCGCTGCAGGACGAACAACCAACATCGAAACAACGGTTATTGTAAACATTCTTTGTTCAAGGGGTAGAACGTATGGATACACTTCTGCACGAACAGCACACCGAGAAGGGGTCTCGGGAAGTTGTCAGCTACGACAATGCTATCGTGAAGATGTTCGCGGTAGCGGCTCTCGGATGGGGCTTGATTGGATTCCTCGTAGGAATCATCGTCGCTATCAAACTTTACATTCCGGAGTTTCTGGGTGGAATCGACTTTTTGGGCTACGGACGACTACGTCCGTTGCACACCAATGCCGTGATTTTCGCCTTTGCCGGAAACGCCATCTTTGTTGGCGTGTATTACTCGCTTCAGCGCCTTTGTAAGGCGCGAATGTTCAGTGACGTGCTCAGCAAGATCCACTTTTGGGGATGGCAGACCATCATCGTTACTGCTGCAATAACGCTTCCACTTGGTATCACGACCAGTAAGGAGTATGCAGAACTCGAATGGCCTATCGATGTTGCCATCACACTCGTATGGGTTGTTTTTGGGTGGAACATGATCGGCACCATTATGCGACGCAAAGAACGTCACATGTATGTTGCCATCTGGTTTTACTTGGCCACGTTTCTTACAGTTGCACTGCTGCATGTGGTGAATTCTCTGGCACTGCCGGTTCACCTGCTCAAGAGTTACTCGATGTATGCCGGTGTGCAAGATGCACTTGTGCAATGGTGGTATGGTCACAATGCTGTGGCATTCTTTTTGACGACGCCGTTCCTTGGGATCATGTACTACTTCATTCCCAAAGCCTCTGGTCGTCCGGTCTTTTCCTATCGACTCTCTATCATCCACTTCTGGGCACTGATTTTCCTGTATATCTGGGCTGGTCCGCACCACCTTTTGTACACAGCCCTCCCTGATTGGGCTCAGTCACTCGGCGTTGTATTCAGCTTTATGTTGATCGCACCGTCTTGGGGCGGCATGGTTAATGGATTGCTGACGCTTCGCGGTGCATGGGACAAGGTCCGTGTTGACCCCGTACTAAAGTTCTTCGTCGTTGGGATTACCGCCTATGGTATGTCAACATTCGAGGGACCAATGATGTCACTCAAGAACATCAATGCCCTAACGCACTACACTGATTACATCATCGCACACGTTCACCTAGGTGCATTGCTGTGGAATGGCGGTCTGACATTCGCGATGCTTTACTACATCATTCCACGCATTTACCGTACAAAGCTCCACTCCATCTCGCAGGCCAATTGGCACTTTTGGCTCATGACACTTGGTGTAGTGGTCTACGTGATCCCAATGTACTGGGGTGGAATCACGCAATCGCTGATGTGGAAGCAGTTCCTTCCCGACGACTCATTGCAGTACAACAACTTCCTCGAGACTGTTACACAGCTCATCCCAATGTATGTGATGCGTTCAGTAGGTGGAACGCTGTATCTCATAGGCGCATGCGTTGGTGTATGGAATCTGTACAAGACTGCAAAGAGTGGCAGCCTCCTAGCCAATGAGGAAGTATACGTCGTAAACATGATGAAGGTTGAGTCAGCAACGATGTCGAACCACAAAGAACACTGGCATCGAGCGCTTGAAGGAAGGCCGGTACGGTTCTCTGTCTATGCTCTTGTGGCCGTGATCATCGGAGGTGTTGTTGAGTTCATTCCAACAGCGATGGTAGAATCGAACATTCCAACAATCGCTACGGTAACGCCGTATACGCCCCTTGAGCTCGAGGGCAGAGATATCTACATTCGAGAGGGTTGCTACACGTGTCACTCTCAGATGATACGACCGATTCGTAGCGAGACGGCTCGTTATGGCGACTATTCCAAACCGGGAGAGTTCGTATATGACCGTCCATTCCAATGGGGATCCAAGCGGACTGGTCCCGACTTGCATCGCGAAGGTGGCAAGCGCCCGAACGCATGGCACTGGAAGCACATGGAAGATCCTCGGTCCACCTCGCCTAACTCCATCATGCCGGCCTACCCATGGCTGTTTACCTCCAAGCTTGATACAAAGCACACCGAGGGTAAGATCCTGACCTTGCAGAAGCTTGGAGTGCCGTACCCAGCCGACTACGCCACACGGGCTGTTTCAGACCTCGTGAACCAAGCTAAGGAAGTTGCCGATGGGGTCGAGGAAGGGGGCATCACAGGTGTGCAAGCAGATCAAGAGATCATCGCGCTTATCGCCTATTTGCAGAGGCTTGGCACCGATATCAAGAAGACAGCACCATCAACATCAATGAAGTGAGGCGAAGATGTACAAGAATATTCTCGCCAACATACCGGGCATCGAATTCTATCCAATCGTCGCGCTTGTTCTGTTCTTTGGATTTTTTAGCGCACTGATCTACTGGTTCTTTGTCGTTGACAAGCAACGAATGAACACACTCTCTGCTGGCATACTGGAGGAGGACGCTCCTGTTATGCATTCTCAACCACGTGGTTCAACGCAAGGAGATTACTACCATGAATAACGAAACAAAGGACAAACTGCTCGATCATGATGCAGATGGAATTCGTGAATATGACAACAACCTACCGCGATGGTGGTTGTACGGTTTCTACTTCACGATCGTCATGAGCGCGATCTACATGTACTATTATCACGTTCACACCGGCTCGGACTGGAACATTCTTTGGTATGGTCCACGGGGCTCGGAACAGGAGTACGCGGCCGAGATGAATGAAGCGGCCGCACAGCTGGCCAATGCACCCAAGGGGCCAGCCGTTACGATGACCCTGCTCACTGACAAGGCGTCGCTTGACGAAGGCAAGAAGACCTTTAATGGTGACGCAAATCTCTGTTACACATGCCATCGCACTGATCTCGGCGGTGAGGTTGGTCCCAATCTAACAGATGAGTATTGGTTGCATGGATGCTCTCTAGAAGAGATCATCGCGAGCATCAAGAAGGGATATCCTGAGAAGGGGATGATGGAGTATGGTAGTGGTGCCAAGCTTGATGACCTCAAGTTGCTACAAGTAGCTTCCTACATCGTGTCCATGCGTGGAACGAATCCAGCAAACCCTAAGCCCATTGAAGAGGGACGTGACGTACAATGTCAGTAGTAGACATCAATGATGTTGAAGACCATGAGCGTTTTCGTGCGGAGCTTGCCAGCATCCAGCCGGACGGCAGAAGACGTTGGATATATGCTCGTAAGCCTCATGGTCGATTCACACGATGGCGTGAAGTCGTCAGTGCCATCCTGATAACCTTCCTGGTCACTGCTCCGTTTGTTCATGTTCGTGGGCATCAGTTTCTTCTTCTTAACATCATCGACCGTGAGTTTGTGTTGTTTGGGATGCCATTCTGGCCCAATGATTTCTACCTTGTAGCAGTTCTATTCCTGACAGGCATCGTCACCTTTGTTGTCATTACTGCGAGCATTGGGCGAATATGGTGCGGATGGCTATGCCCGCAAACAGTATTCATGGAGATGGTCTTCCGTAGGATCGAGTGGGCAATCAATGGTGGCCCCGTCGAACAGGCTAAGCGAAAGCACGGCCCATGGAACGCTGATCGCATATGGCGCACATTACTCACCGTTAGCGTATTCTTCGCAATCAGTTTTGTGATTGCCAATGTCTTTCTCTCGTATGTGTTATCGAGCGATACGTTGCTACGCTACATCTACGACGGTCCGTTTGCGCACATGGAGTTGTTTGCCGGATTGGTGTTCTTCACGTTCGTGTTCTTCATGGTGTTTTACCGCTTCCGTGAACAGGCTTGCCTGATAGCTTGTCCGTATGGTCGATATATGTCGGCACTTGTCGATGAAAGCACTGTAGCTGTTACCTATGATTACGTTCGTGGGGAGCAGCGTGCGAAGTGGGGAAAGGACGATGTGCAAATGCAGCGTGCGGCACTCTCGGAAGGACGCACGATTGAACACCGGCAAAGTCATGGAGACTGCATTGACTGTCATCAATGTGTTACGGTTTGCCCAACAGGGATCGACATCCGTAACGGAATTCAGCTGGAGTGCGTTAACTGCACGGCATGTATCGACGCATGTGATGAGGTAATGAACAAAGTAGGGCTCCAGACCGGACTGATTCGGTATACAAGTTTGCGATCTGTTGAGGCAGGTGGTAAGCACCCCTTCTTTACACGCAGAGTTGTGGCTTACACAATCGTCTGGCTGATCTTGATGTCGGTTGTTGGAACGCTCTTCGCAATGCGCAAAGACGTTGATGTTGTTGTGCTGCGTCAAGAGGGAACAACATGGGTTACCTCTACCGATGGCGTTGCCAATTTCTATCGTCTCCAACTTATCAACAAGACCGGCAGACCAATGCCATACCGCGTCAAAATTCAGTCACCAAGTGGATACGAGCTCAAGATGCTCGGGATGCCTACGGAGATCTCATCGTTAACGATTCTCAAGGGGCGTTTCATCGTAACGCGCACGCCACGGGCTTCTGCTGTATCTCACGAAACTGTTGTCTTGAATGTGGAATACGGCGATGGACAACGGCAACAAGTTGAAACTTCGTTTTTAGCCCCCTAACTGACCAAAGGAATGATCATGAAACTCTCCTGGGGTACCTCGATCACGATCGTCTACACCGTCTTTGCGCTTGCCACTTTGGGGTTTGTTGCCTTCGCGATGACGCAACGCGTTGATCTTGTGCGAGCAGACTATTATGAAGAAGCATTGCGACATGATTCTATGCAGGTCGCAAGGGCACGCGCGGCGCAGCAGGGTAGCATCGTGCGATTACAGGACGACACACTTCATCTGCTTAGCTCTGCTGTTGCATTACAAGACGCCCGGGTCACAATCGAGTGGCTCCGTGCCCAGAATCCTGCTATGGATGAACGGACGCAAACGACGATCTCTGCACTTATGGAACGAGGCGTTTCAACGGAGCATCTTCAACGGGGCCGGTGGACCTTACGCATGCTGTGGAATGTTCGCCAGTTGTCGTATCAGATTGACACAACGGTTATTCTTTGATGCACCATGGTAGAAATCACTGCTGGCATACTGATGGGGTTGGCCGGTGCGATGCACTGTGTAGGAATGTGCGGTCCGCTTGTTCTCGTTGCATCGATGGGGTCAAACAAGCAAGGGTCTTGGTGGACAGCATCACAGTATCAAGTAGGTAGAGTATTCGGATACATCATCATCGGCCTGATCGTTTCGTCAACAACACGAGTGTTGTCGTTTGGTCGGTATTCTGAAGCTATCACGCTGATCGCAGGAATAGCAATGATCGTGGGTGCAACGCTGCAACTTGCCTTTCATAGAAACATGCTGCCTGATGCTGTTGCTCGCCCCCTAACAAAAATGCTATCAGTGGTATCAGGCAAGCTTGGTCGTGCGAACACGGCAAGGACGGCACTACTTCGTGGCGGTCTCAATAGTATGCTGCCGTGTGGACTTTCGATGGCGGCATTCATGGCTTGCATTACTCTGCCGGCTGTTTGGCAAGTCATCATGTTCATGATAGGATTCGGTATAGGAACCATGCCTGGTCTCCTTGGTGTTATCGCAGTTGGAGGCGTTGTAAAAGAACGTGTTCTTGCGAACATGCGGGTGGCTGGTCCCGTGTTGGTTATCATCAGCGGCGTACTCATCTTGTTTCGAGGAATGTCGCTCGGTATTCCATTTGTATCGCCAGATGTAAACCACATGGTTTTTCATTCAAAAAGTGGCTGTTGTTCGCATGACTAGTTGCAATTCAGACAACAATGTCCGATATTTGTGTTCGTTATTTCACCATCATCTCGAAGGTTACTCCATGAAATCACTTGCGATGGCTGTCGTTGGGCTATTCTTCTGCGTTGCAGTGGGCAATGCAGCTGCCGATAAGGCAGCTCTGATGGCAAAAGGTCAGAAGATCTACAACGAGTATTGCAAAACGTGTCATCAAGCAAACGGACAGGGGCTAGGCACGGTATATCCACCGCTTGCAAAGAGTGACTATTTGAAGAACACACCAATGCCTCAGATCATCAAAGAAGTTGTTAACGGCAAGAGTGGTAAGATCAAGGTCAACGGCAAAGAGTATAATGGCGTTATGGCGCCCCTTCCAAAGAAGTACACAGACGACGACATTGCTGGCGTGATCACCTATGTCTACAACAGCTTCGGCAACTCTGGTCCTGTCGTTTCTGCGGCAGACGTAAAGAAGCACAAAAAGAAGTAACGATGAAGTTGCCAACAGCAACTGCCCCCTGTGAGAAACCTCGCAGGGGGCTTTGTATTTTTGCCTCTCCGATTACCGATACCAAGGATATCTCATGACCAAATCCAAGGCTTCAGTGTGTACACCAGACCAGCAGCGAGATCTACTTCGGTTTATGCTAATGGCGCGGGAATTCGACACAGCAATGTTGCGCCTTTATCGTCAAGGAAAGGCATTTGGAGGGGTATACTCTCAACTCGGAAACGAGGCGGTCAGTGTCGGTAGCGCCTATGCGCTGAATCGGTTCAACGATGTGCTGTTTCCTATGCACCGCAACATTGGGGGGCATTTTGTGTTCGGGCAGTCGTTGGATCAGCTGATGCTGAACCATCTTGCCCGCAAGGGAAGTCAAATGCGCGGTACGGATGGCACCGGACACTACGCTGATCCAGCATTGCGGATCTACGGCAATGTGTCGCACCTTGGCGCAATGATTCCCGTTGCTGCTGGGTTCTCACTTGCCGATAAGCTTCGTGGCATCACGACGGTGTCAATGACGTATATCGGTGATGGTGGCGCCCAGGTAGGTGAGGTTCACGAGGCGCTCAACTTTGCATCCGTTCACAAGCTACCATTGATTCTGATCATTGAGAATAATCAGTTTGCATACTCGACGCCGAATTCCATGGAGTTTGCGTGCGAGAATCTCAGCGACCGCGCTGTGGGCTATGGTATGCACGGTGTAACGATTGACGGCACGGATGTAGAGCTCGTTTACGCAACATGCCTTGAGGCCGTTGAACGTGCTCGTAGAGGCGATGGGCCGACCTTGATTGAAACGCGGACAATGCGCATGCGAGGTCATGCCGAGCACGACGACTTCTCCTATGTGCCCAAAGAAATGTTGGAGCAATGGGCAAAGAAGGATCCGGTGGAGACATACATCACGCTGCTCGACAAGCGCAAGGTCATGTCACTTGATGAGGCCACATCTCTGCGTGAACAGATTCTTGCAGAAATGATCGCCGCGATCGATCGTGCGCTTGAACAACCCTGGCCCGATGCTGAAGAAGGACTCAAGAGTGTTTTCATGTCAGAACAGGTAGGAGGATAATCTATGATCATGACCTACCTCGAGGCTATCGCCGATGCCATTCGTGTTGAAATGCGAGCCGACGAATCCGTCTTCATGATCGGTGAAGACATTGGTACGTACGGCGGTGCATTCAAGCTCACAAAAGGATTTATTGATGAGTTCGGTCCGCAGCGCATAATCGATGCACCTATCTCTGAATCGGCTATTATCGGTGCAGCAATTGGTGCCGCATTGAACGGCATGCGACCTATTGCAGAGATGCAGTTCATGGACTTTGTTACCAATGGTTTTAACCAATTGGTGACAGTCGCTGGTACGACTGCCTACCGCTGGTCGATACCAGTTCCAATGGTTGTTCGTGGTCCATCCGGCGGTGGAGTTGGAGCAAATCCATTTCACAGCCGTAATTCGGAAGCTTGGTTCGTGCATGCCACCGGACTCAAGGTTGTGTGCCCAGCATTCCCAGATGATGCTAAGGGGCTTATGGCGGCCTCAATCAGGGACAACGATCCTGTTGTCTTCTTTGAACATAAAGGACTGTATCGCAAGATCAAGGGCGAGGTACCAGAGGGCGAGTACATTGTTCCTCTCGGCAAGGCTCGCACAGTTCGTGAAGGAAAGCACTGCTCCGTTATCGCGTATGGATCAGCTGTCCATATGGCCCTCGAGGCTGCAGCGGTGTTGGAGAAAGAGGGAATAGATGTTGAGATCGTCGACATCCGAACGCTTGTGCCGTTCGATGAAGAATCTGTGTTGGCATCCGTCAGAAAGACAGGTCGAGCTGTTGTAGCACATGAAGCCGTGCTTACTGCTGGTTTTGGTGGTGAGATTGCTGCAAGGATTGCAGACAAAGCATTTCAGTGGCTCGATGCACCAGTTAAGCGCGTAGCAGCATTTGACAGCCCAACACCTTTTGCTCCAACATTGGAGAAAGCCGTATTACCAAATTCTGACGTATTGGCGTATACTATACGTCGTGTTTGTTCGTTCTAGGTTGTTGAAAAGTTTGCGCTTACACCGTCATAGTGTGGCGTATTTTTGTGGTCAGTTTTCTCACTAAGGTCTGCACATGGCAAGAGTTCATTTCAGCGTCTCGTATTCGATAGCCGACGGCAAGCGCGGAGAGTATTTGAATGCAATCGCAAGCGTGCGTGCGTTTTACGCTAATACCGACGTTGACTTTGCGCTGTTTGAGGTAAAGGGCAAGCACAACCACTTCCAAGAGGTGTACGTGTTTCCATCGCACGAGGCGTACGAGGCATCGGATGATCCAGAGGCCACTGCCCCGATCTCTGCTTCGCTCGAGAAGATCTACTCACTTGCCAAAGATGTTCGCTACGATGTAGCGAATGAGATTATCTAGTCTACCAGCGCAATAAGGCAGAGATGAATATCGCCTATGATGGCATCCTGCTTCTGGGACGCAGCGGTATTGAGCGCTATGCACGTGAACTCATCAAACACGTTGCTGCTCTTGGCGATGAGCATAAGCTTCGATTGATCTCTGGTGAAGAGTATGGCGGAGCTACACGGGAGTACTTCCGCAACTTTGAGAACGTAACGACACAATCGGTCATTCCTCATGAACGCAAGCTTGGCGCTCCTCTGCGTCTTCTGATGCGTGCTGTGCAGAAGAGGTCTTTTAGTCGTGCGATTCGTGGTTCAGATGTGGTTCACATGCTGGGCCCAACCAAGTTCGTACCAAGCGGCGTACCACTTGTTGCGACCATTCACGACTTGTTTCCCATGGATCCGGCTATGGGGTTGAGTTCCGAGATGCGGCGACGTTTTCCTGCTCGTGTGGAACGGCAGCTTCGATCAGCATCTGCTATCGTTTGCCCTTCAGCGTATGTTGCCGGAACCATTCGAGAGACCTTTCCATGGTACATGGGGCCAATTGCCGTAACGCCCCTTGCTGCAAGTGATGCCTTTGTTCCTACCGAACTGTCGGAGTCGGTTCGGAAACGGCATAGCATCCGTGACAGATTTGTCCTATTCGTTGGGCGAGTGGATCCGCGTAAGAATATCCCACGGATGTTGCGAGCATGGTCGTTGCTACCGGCAGACGTCCGTTCGAATTCGCAGTTCGTATTGTTGGTTGCCGGCGATCAGGAGTCTCTCAAGAGAATGCAGCAGGAATATGCAGGCGTTCTCTCAGACCCATCAATCCGGCTGATCTATGAGTTGCCGTCCGACGAGATGATACAGCTTATGTCGTCTGCACGTGCATTGGTCTTCACGACGTTGGGGGAAGGCTTCGGTCTGCCAGTAATTGAAGCCATGAAATGTGGCTGCCCCGTCATTACGTCCAACGTTACGTCGTTGCCCGAGGTAGGGGGCGATGCAGCGCTGTATGTAGATCCAACTCAGGAAGAGGCAATTGCTGGAGCAATAGAGCAGGTACTTACGCGCGATGAACTGGTTGCTGCCATGCGTGCCAGCGGACTCGACCAGGCCAAGCAGTTTACGTGGAACGAAACAGCAAGAAAAACCGTGGACGTCTACCGTAGTATCATGTGATGTCGGCAGCGAGATTAACGATAGGGTACGATGTTAGTTCGATGTTCGGACGCAATGGTATCGCTCGTTACTCGCGAGAACTTCTACTGCAGATCATGCAACGCCATGATACTGTTGTCGCACACATGGTTGGAACACGCAACCAAACGCGTGAAATGCATGAACTGTTTCAGGGCAGACTGCCCCATGATACAGATCTTACCTTGACTCACGAGCGGGCACTTGGAGCCCCATTACGAAGATTTGTACGGCTGTGGAAGTCACACGAGATACGAAGACGATTTGCAGAAGACGATGTGGTGCACTACCTCGGACCACAAAAGATCTTTGCCGATCATCGACGCACAGTATCGACGATTCACGACCTGATTCCCTTGTACGAGAACTATGCGGTAGATGCGGGACTTCGATATCGCTTTCCGCGAATGATAGCCAAGCAATTACAACATTCCTCGGCTGTTGTGTGTCCATCACAATGGGTGGCCGATACCATTCGTGATCGTTTCCCAACGTACACTGGTCCTATCACTGTTACGCCGCTTGCAGCTGGATCGCAGTTTGCACCAACAGCTATGAGTGATGCTTTGGTACGTTCGCGCCAATTGCCAGAGAACTACATGGTGTTCGTTGGACGCATTGATGTGGCCCGAAAGAATCTTGATAAAATCCTGTCGGCATGGATGTACCTTGATGCACAGGAACGCGACCGAACTTCCTTGTTAATCGTTACCGATAGCAGTGATACCGTGATAAAGCGGCTGATTGCCGGACTTCCAGTCTCTCTTGATGCATCGGTTAGATTTCTGACAGCAGTATCAACCTCGGAGCTGGTGCAGATTCTCAGTAGTGCTGCCGCCATGATCTTTGCATCGCAAGCAGAGGGGTTCGGTTTACCTATTCTTGAGGCAATGCAGTGTGGCTGTCCAGTGATAACCTCGAATGTGACGTCAATGCCAGAGGTAGGGGGCGATGCAGCCGTTTACGTTGAGCCCCAGAACATTGATGGACTTCGCCATGCGATGGAGAGCCTACTTACAGACAAGAATCTCCAAGCAAGACTGCGAGGCAAAGGTTTGGAGCGTAGCAAGCAGTTCTCATGGTCGAAGACGGCAGACGTAACAATTCAAGCCTACCAAACATGTCCTCAGCGCTGATCGATCTGCCACCTCATCCAAAGATCCTGCTGATGCGTCAAGACCGCATCGGCGATGTGTTCGTTTCGACGCCTGTCTTTTATGCTTTGCGCCAAAGATTTCCTGATGCACAAATCGATGTGCTTCTTTCGCGCAATAACAAAGCCGCCGAGTTTGCAATCCGATCGGTCGTTAACAACGTACACATCCTACGCAAGAACTCACTAGAAATGCTTCGTCTGCTCTGGAAGCTTCGTCGCAAGCGGTATGACCTGCATATCGATCTCAATCACAGCGCCTCAACTACCTCCAACATGCTCATTAGCAGCGTCAGGGCTAAGCAAAGCATCGCGCTTGAGACCGACAAGCCAACTCCTGCCACACACATTGTGCCGCAGGGAGATAGGAGTCTGCGTCACATCGTGGATGTTCTTTGTGATCTCACAATCCCACTCGGTTTTGACATTGCTCAGGATCAACGGCGACTTGTGATACCGATCGGTGACCAGTTGTTGCGAGATGTTAGAGAAAGCATGGGGCATGGCTCCGGTGAGAAGGTTCTCGGCGTTCAGGTCTCGGGCTCATCACAGGAACGTATGTATCCGCCTGAGCTATTGCGAGTTGTTGTGGCCGCACTTGAACAACAGTTCCCAGAGGTGAAGATAGTTGTCCTGTCAGCCCCCTCGGATAGGCCGGCAGCAGATATCGTTGCCTCAGGAACGCGTGCTCTATGTTTTGACGCAGGATCAGGCTATGAACGATTTGCCGCTGCGATCGCATCATGCGACTGGCTTCTGAGTCCAGATACGGCCGCCATTCATGTGGCTGCTGCCTATCATGTTCCGAGTGTGGTCTTGTTTTCACGAGATCATCGTGGATTTCTTAACTGGTTGCCCTATGGTAGCTATTGTCTTCCGATCATTACCGACCAGGCTGCGTTGTCAGCAATTCCTACCGATGACGTCATACGCAACGTTGCGACGATGATGTCTCGCTAGGCAGGCTTTGGTAAATTGCCGCTCGTAATCACTTCATCGAACTAGTATGCACTTCGAACAACGCACGACAACCTGTGGCGCCTTGCGTCCTGCAGATGATGGTACCACGGTAGTACTCAATGGATGGGTCAATGCACGCCGAGATTATGGTGGTGTGATCTTTATCGACATGCGGGATCGTTACGGAGTTACGCAAGTTGTGATAGATACTGCGCATACACCTGCGCTTTCTGAGCAGATTCATGAGGTGCGTGCCGAGTACGTGCTCTGGGTCAAAGGCATTGTTCGTATGCGTGAGAATCCGAATCCACGCATTCCAACGGGACTAATCGAAGTGCTTGTATCCGACGTAGGAGTTATCAATCCATCCGAGGTTCCTCCGTTTGAAATCGTTGATGACCTTGGTACAAACGAAGAACTTCGACTGAAGCATCGCTACCTCGATTTGCGTAGATCAGTTTTGCAGAAGAACTTCATCGTGCGCAATAAGCTTTCTCAAATCACACACAGGTTCTTTGAGCAAGAGGGATTTCTTGAAGTAGAAACACCGGTATTGACAAAGTCGACACCAGAAGGTGCTCGCGACTTCCTTGTTCCAAGTCGAATCAACAAGGGGCGGTTCTATGCCTTGCCCCAATCACCTCAGTTGTTCAAGCAGCTGCTGATGGTTTCGGGATTTGATAAGTACATGCAGATCGTAAAGTGTTTCCGTGATGAAGATCTGCGTGCAGACCGTCAGCCGGAATTCACACAAATCGACGTTGAGATGTCATTCATCCGTCAAGACGACATTCTGTCGCTTACAGAACGCTTCATCCGCATGGCATGGCGCGAGATTCTTGATTATCAGGTGCCGGAAACATTCCCCCGTATGAGCTTCCAGTACGCTATGGAGACGTACGGAAGCGACAAGCCGGATATTCGCTACGACCTTAAGCTGGTGAACGTCTCATCATTGGCTGCATCTTCGGACTTCTCGGTCTTTCGTGAGACAGTTGCCAATGGCGGATCTGTCATGGCGCTGAATGCAAAGGGCTGTGCTGGATTCTCCCGCAAACAAATCGACGAGCTTACCGAACACGCGAAAAAGTATGGTGCCAAGGGGCTACCATGGCTCAAAACTCAAGGTGGTGAAACAACAGGTTCGTTCCTAAAGGCTGTCACTCCAGACCAAGCCTCGGCTCTGCTTGCTGCATGTTCGGCAGCCGACGGTGATCTGGTGCTGTTCGTTCCGGGAGAGTGGGAGCGGGCATGCACCATTGCAGGTGCTCTGCGCACTGAGATCGCTCGCCGGACAGGCATTCTGGATGGGTTGAAGGGGACATATTCATTTCATTGGATCACTGAGTTTCCATTGCTTGAATACAGCGATGAAGAATCACGTTGGATTGCCCGACACCATCCGTTTACCTCGCCGTTGCCAGAGGATGTTGATCTACTGTCCACTGACCCAACGCATGCACGAGCTCTTGCACACGACCTTGTGATCAATGGCTATGAGGTTGCTGGAGGATCGGTGCGTATTCACACGAATGCAGTTCAACAGCGCATGTTCGACCTGCTCGGATTTAGTCGGGAAGACGCCGAGTCAAAGTTTGGATTCCTGCTCGATGCACTCAAGTATGGTGCGCCCCCTCACGGAGGTATTGCATTTGGTTTTGACCGTCTTGTGATGTTGTTGTGCGGCACCGACAACATTCGAGATGTTATTGCGTTCCCAAAAACAACGTCAGGACTTTCCCTCATGGATGGTTGCCCCTCGGGCATTGACGCGCAACAACTTCGTGACGTAGGTATCGCGACAATTTCTGGAGAATAATGACGTGAGATATCGGTCGTTGATAGCTCTGGGCCTCCTGTCCATCCTCGCATCAGTCTCGTTTGCTGTTACGGGTGAGGGCACCCGACGTAAGTTCAACGAGGTCCGTTCGAAGATCATTGATTCCAACTGGAAGGCCCTTCCAATTGGGTCGCTTGTATCTAAGATTGGTCTCGAGCTTGTCGAAGCACCCTATGTTGGTGGCACTCTTGACGGACCTGGTAGGGAGGTATGCACCGTAGACATGTTGCGGTTGGACTGTGTGACGCTCTTTGAAGTGTCGCTCAACATGGCGCGCATTATGCACCTTGGAAAGGACTCTATACAAGACCTGATCGAGGCTGTTACGTACACACGCTATCGAGATGGCATACTATCTGACTACACCAGTCGTCTGCATTACACCTCTGAATGGATCGAGAACAACGTCAAAAAGGGTGTCGTCGTTGACGTTACACCGCAGCTTGGGGGAGTGCCATTTGTGCTGCAGCTCGGATTTATGTCACAGAATCCCAAGTATTATCCCGCACTCGTGGCAGAGCCGAGGTATGTCGAGGTTATGCGTACAGTTGAAGAGCGTATCAACTCAACATCACGAACGATCATACCACGCCAGAGCATAGCCAAGATTGAGTCGCAGCTTCAAGACGGAGACATTATCGCCATTGCAACGTCGAAAAAGGGGCTTGATTACTCCCACACTGGCATGATCGTTCGCGATGGTGATCGTGCTCGGTTCCTACATGCATCATCAACGAAAAAGAAGGTGATACTCGATGGGCCGATCTCGGAATACGTCGGGCGGCTCGAATCAAACCTGGGGATTACCGTGCTTCGCCCCTTGCCAGTTGCGAGATAGCAGACAGTTCTTCCGCTATAAGCTCACGCTGTGTCTCGAAGTGTGAACAGACATGCAGTTTCGAGATCGTGTGCCCAGCAGCCTCCGACAGTGTTGCGCTTGTGTTGAGCAATAGACCGCTAATCTTTGCCGCTTCGTCATGGTTCCGCGCGATCACATGGGCAAGCTTCTCGTGACCCTGCTCACACAAGATTGAGCCATGTTGAAGAAGTACGCCATCCATGACCCGCTGGGCAGATCCGACGACTTTACGATCCTTCCAGAGAATCTCGCTCTTGGCATGACTTGAAAAGCAGGCCTGACCGATTGGTTGTTGAGATGAGTAATGGGTACGAAGATCTGAAGAGAGCGACGCATGGGTAAGCGTTGGCGCAAGCGCAGATAGAACACGGTAGAGCATGTCATGAACGGCCGCGTAGACAAGCTGAGCTCGGCTGGCATCTGGCATGGTAACACATATGCAATACGTAACCTCCTCTGCATGCAGTACCGCTCTGCCACCGGTGGGGCGATGGACAACGTCAAGGCCGAGATCTCGAATTGCATCATGGTTGAGCGCATCCACCGACTGATGTTTTCCAAGCGATACGCACCATGGATTCCACGTATAGAGCCGCAAACCAGCAACAATTGCTCCCTTGGAAACACCTTCGTGCATGGCAAGATCTTGAGCCATGTTTTCCCGGCCTGTAGTCGGATCGTCAATGCGGAAGATGGGGCTCATGCACCCACGACGCGCAAGAATCGCAGCTTGCCAACCCGCAGGATTCGTTGCTCGGAGATGTCGACAACTGCATACGGGTCTGTGATCTTAACTGCATCAAGTGAGACGCCGCCCTGGGTAACTAATCTCCGAGCCTCGCTCTTTGATGCGGCCATCTGCGTGTCGACAAGCAACGTGATAACATCAGTTTGCGAATATGGTAACGTCCGTTCCTCGATCACGTCAGGAATATCCTTCTTCACAAACACGCGCTCGAACTCGGCAAATGCCTCATCGCCGGCAGACTGACCATGGTAGAGTGCAACGATGCGCTTTGCGATATCGACCTTTGCAGCCCGCGGATGCAGTGATCCGTCTTGTAAGCCTTGTGTGACGGACGTGACCTCTTCAGCCGAGGCGAAGCATGCATACTGGAGGTACCGTGGGATTAAGGAGTCTGGGATGGACATCGTCTTTCCGAACATGTCCTTCGGTGTGTCCGTTAGGCCAATGTAGTTGTCGAGAGACTTGCTCATCTTTTCTACGCCATCTGTTCCCTCGATGATAGGCATAGTCAGAATGCACTGGGGCTCTGCTCCTGAACCGCGCATGATCTCACGACCGGCAAGCAAATTGAACTTTTGATCTGTTCCGCCAACTTCGATGTCTGCCTTTACCGCTACAGAGTCATACGCCTGAATCAGTGGGTACAAAAACTCATGCAGTGAGATGGGCTCATTTGCTTTGTAGCGTTTCGTAAAGTCGTCACGCTCGAGCAGCTGGGCCACGGTGTATTGCGACGTAAGGCGAATA
This sequence comes from uncultured Melioribacter sp., assembly GCA_964484755.1. Taxonomy (GTDB): domain Bacteria; phylum Bacteroidota; class Ignavibacteria; order Kapaibacteriales; family Kapaibacteriaceae; genus UBA10438. The sequence goes on from CAZAGH010000014.1 coordinate 26,815, forward strand.
ACGTCGCGGAAGCTGAGCAGATCGAGCCAACTTGAATTGTAGAGTACCTCTGTCCGATACATGTCCAGGATCTTTGCTGCCTGCATGACATACGTCGTGCCGTTGTGGCGAGTTTCTTCAATTGTAAGGGCGGGTCGTGTCTTTGACTTGCCAGTTGGATCGCCGATAGTTGCCGTGAAGTCTCCAATAATCAGCACGACCAAGTGTCCAAGATCCTGAAACTGACGAAGCTTCTGCAGCACAACAGCATGGCCAATATGAATGTCAGGTCGGCTTGGATCGAGTCCCAACTTGATGCGCAGAGGTGTTTTGGTTGTAATGCTACGTTCAAGTTTCCTGACGATATCTTCTTCTGGCAGAAGATCGACCACGTTTTCCTTGATAACGGCAAGTTGTTCTTGAAGTGGTTTCATACCTGTTCTTTACACCCAGTCCTAATAATCAGAGGTCTTACGCTGCAGCTCACGTTTGATATCGCGCTCCTTGGTGCTAGCACGCTTATCATAGAGCTTCTTACCACGTACCAAGCCAAGTTCAACCTTGACGTACGGACCGGAAAAATAGAGAGATAGTGGAACAACCGTGAGCCCCTTTTCTTCAATACCCTCGCGCAGTTTTCGTAACTCATGAGCTTGAAGAAGAAGCTTGCGCTTGCGCAATGGCTCGTGGTTCTCCCTGTTGCCGAAATCATAGGGGGCGATATGCAAACCCAGCAGAAAGAACTCATCATTCTGGCGGGACGGAAACATCGCATATGCGTCTGCAAGATTCACCTTGCCAGCCCGAAGTGACTTAACCTCGGTGCCAAGCAGGGCAATACCAGCCTCAAAACGCTGGAGTACCTCGTACTCATGCAGCGCTTTGCGGTTGGTGATAATGGTTCGTATCGTTCGTTCGCCGCTTTGCATAACAAAAAAAGCCCCACGCATGATCGCAGGGCTCTTCAGCGGAGAGGGAGGGATTCGAACCCTCGGTAGCGGTTAGTACCACTACGACGGTTTAGCAAACCGTTGCCTTCAGCCACTCGGCCACCTCTCCTGACGGTTGGCAAAGATACGACGAGGAATCAAATCGACAATTGTCCGTTCGTACATGTTTATTTTCGTCTGTGAAATCTAGCAGCGAAACGCCGCTTATGCGGCAATACAACCAGATAAAAGACCGGCATCCTGACACGGTGCTGTTGTTCCGTCTTGGCGATTTCTATGAGACCTTTGGTGATGATGCTATCATCACAGCCAAAGCATGTGGAATCACACTGACCAAGCGCAACAATGGCGCGGCAGGGGAAATGCCCCTTGCTGGGTTTCCACATCATCAACTCGACAATTACCTACCGAAGCTGGTCAGTGCCGGACATCGCGTAGCCGTGTGTGAACAATTGGAAGACCCCAAGAGCGCCAAGGGTATCGTCAAACGAGATGTGGTTGAGGTAGTGACTCCGGGCGTTGTACTCTATGATAAGCTTCTCGATAGCCGTCGCAACACGTATCTGGCTGCGCTGGTAGCGCCAGCAGCGGAAGGGGGCCATTGGGGACTTGCTGTGGCCGATATATCGACGGGATCCTTTACAGCAGGTGAGATACCCAATCGGTCCATAGAGTCTGTGCTCGAATCATTTTCACCGGCCGAGATCATTGTCAACAAAGACGAGAGGGTAGCCTGGGAGCTGCTTTTGAGCAGGCAATCATCAAAGCCTGCGATCACACGGCGCGAGTCATGGCACTTTAACCGAAGCTCCTGTGAGGAGCTGTTGAATAGACACTTCAACACGACCTCCCTGAAGGGATATGGTATTCAAGAGCTCGAGCCTGGCATCGTTGCAGCTGGTGTGCTGCTTCAGTACGTAGCAGACTCGCAAAAAAGCGCGTTGTCGCAACTTCAGTCGATCAAAGCTCTGCGATATGAAGACGTTATGCTTCTCGACACGGCAACTCGCCGTAACCTGCAGATTCAATCGCAGACAGGCGATTCGGGTGTTTCAGGTGCGCTTGTTGATCTGCTCGACAATACTGCAAGCCCCATGGGAGCTCGCCTCCTGCGATGGTGGATGCAAACTCCACTTACCGACCAGCGCCGCATTGAGCAGCGTTTAGGGGTTGTTCGTGCGCTGGTGATGCATCGGGAGCTGGTTGAAACACTGCGTGAATCTTTACGTCGTTTGGGCGATCTTGAACGGATTCTAACAAAGATCGTGACCAACCGAGCCTCAGCACGTGAGGTTGGAGCGTTTCGTAATGGTTTGGATACGCTTCCAAGTGTCCTGCGATCATGCGAGGCCATCGCCTCTGAAGAGCTTCACAAGGTACTTACCTCGATCGATGTTCACCAGGATCTAACACATGCAATTGGGGCGGCTCTTGTCGACGAACCACCCGTCGTTGTTGGGTCTGGCTTGATGTTCCGATATGGATTTGACAGTGAACTTGACGATGCAGCACAAGCACTTCACCATGGTAAAGAATGGATTACTGAGTACCAGCAACGTCAGCGTGATGAAACGGGAATCCCGAATCTCAAGATCGGATATACCGGGGTTTTCGGGTATTACATCGAAGTCAGCAACGCTCAACGTTCGAAGGTTCCAGAATACTATGACCGGCGACAGACGCTTGCGAATGCAGAACGATACACAACAGTTGAGCTCAAGGAACTTGAAGTAAAGATTGCTACTGCGCAAGAGCACGTCACGCAGCGGGAAGCCCAGCTTCTGCAGCAGCTGCGCGAGACGATCGCAGACCAATGCCAATCGCTGCAGCGAACGCTACAGCATGTGGCGATACTTGATGTGTTGGCTTCGTATGCCCACGTTGCGCATACAAACGGATACTGTGAGCCGACGATACATGGTGGAACGGAACTTGTGCTCGAAGATGCTCGACACCCTGTTATTGAGCGCATTCTTCCGCATGGGGCGCAGTATGTGCCCAATACTATTCGTATGGACACTGAGCGTTCGCAGGTACACATCATTACCGGGCCGAATATGTCCGGTAAGTCCAGTTACCTGCGACAGGTTGGAATTTGCGTGTACCTCGCTCATATCGGATGCTTTGTCCCGGCGCTTCGGGCGCATATACCGCTCACAGATCGTATCTACACGCGTGTTGGTGCACAGGATAATCTCCTCGCGGGCGAGAGCACCTTTCTTGTAGAGATGCAAGAGTCGGCCAACATTTTGCATAACGCAACGCCCCGCAGCCTCATACTTCTTGATGAGGTGGGAAGGGGCACGGCAACATTTGATGGTATATCGATCGCATGGGCCATCGCTGAACATATTCACGACCGCATCGGAGCAAAGACGATCTTTGCCACACACTATCACGAGCTGACTGAGTTGGCTGAGCGTTGCGACAGAATTCAGAATTACCAAGTCGAAGTCCAAGAGATTGAAAATGACATCCTGTTTACACACCGCGTGATCCCGGGTCATTCGAACCATTCATTTGGCATCCACGTTGCGAAGATGGCAGGTATGCCTCAAATCGTTCTTGCAACTGCAAAGAGTGTATTGCATACCATGGAAGGTGAGAATAGTCGACAGCAGGGAACTCTAGCTACGGTAGCTACTCCGGGGCAGGTATCTCTCTTTGAGCTTCGAGAAGACCGGATTCGGTCGATCATTACACAACTTGATATCAACAACATGACACCTATGCAGGCTCTGCAGACGCTCATGGATCTACGAAAGACAATCGATGAATGAAGATGTAAAAAAACTCTGGTCACAGCGTGACAGGGTAACGAGAGTCATGACAAAGGACGGAACATTTCGTGCTGCGTTGATCCACAATCCGAAGACTGTGCGCACGGCTCAGGAGCGACACGGTCTCGACCCGGTGAGTTCGCTCATTCTTGCAAGAATGATAACCGGAGCAAGCTTGTTGGCATCTTATCTCAAGGGTGAAGAACGCGTGATTCTGACGGCGGAAGGAGATGGACTCGTACGCACCGTGTGCGCTGAAGCCATGCAGATTGGCGAGGTCCGAGGGTTCATTTCACACAACAAAGCTCCTGTTGAAGGTAGAGATACGCCCCTTGGTCAGGGTTTGCTGCGCGTGCAACGAGTTGTTTATGGTGAGTACGAACCTGTGACGGGAATAGTAGAGCTACGTCGTGGAGACATCACGTCTGATCTGAGCTATTACCTGACACAATCGGAACAGATTCCATCGGCTTTTGTGATCGATGTTGCCTACGATAGCGACGATCTCATCCGTCAAAGTGTGGGCCTCCTTGTGCAGGCGATGCCGGGAGCGAAAGATGCTGACATCTTTAAGGTATACGATGCAGTTGACTATCTCGGTCGGATGACGGAGTATACCGACAATGGATACACGCCAGAGCAGATCCTGCGGCAGATCATGCCGTCGGATATCGATGTTGTTGCCAGCGCGCCAGTAGATTTCTTCTGCCGTTGTTCCAAGGATCGCTACAAGTCCGCCTTGCTAACACTTGGCCTGGCAGAGATCGTAGGTATGCAGCAGGATGATCACAGGGAAATGGTCTGTCAATTCTGTTCAGAACGCTATACATTGACTGATGAAGATTTCGATCAGATGATCGCGGCTCTACAGGCGCAGTCGAACTAGTGCCTCTTGCTCATGAGAGCAGCGATGCAAGCTACATGCACGATATCCTCGTGACTACAGCCACGAGAAAGGTCGCAATATGGCTTGGCTAAGCCTTGCAGGATTGGGCCAAGCGCGTGTGCACCGCCTAGACGCTCAGTGAGTTTGTATGCGCTATTGCCGGCGTTGAGGTCAGGAAACACCAAGATGTTGGCGGCTCCTGCGAGGGGTGACGTTGGAGCCTTGCGGTTGGCAACCGACGGTATAATGGCCGCATCGATCTGCAGCTCTCCGTCAGCAACAATATCTGGGTAACGTTGCTTGAACTGGTCAGCAGCTATTCTGACTTTGTCGACCATTGGATGCTGGGCACTTCCGTGCGTTGAGAAACTGATGAACGCAACGCGTGGTTCTTCACTACTCAGAGCACGGAGAGATTGTGCGGACGAATAGGCAATGTCAACCAGCTGTTCAGCGTTGGGATCGGGCAGCACTCCGCAGTCTGCGAACAGGTAGAATTTGTCTGGCCAATCCATCAAGAAATAGCTGGAGAGGGTGCGAATACCATCTGCCAGACCTATTGTCCAGAGAGCCGCACGAATGACGCTGGCAGTGGTAGAGAGCGAGCCCGCAACGGCTGCGTCGGCATGGCCTGAGTGCACAAGCCACCCGGCAACAAACAGGGGATCGCAGGCGTATGACCGTGCTTCGGATTCTGATAGCCCCTTGCCTGCTCGCCGCTGCATGAGATGGTGCGTAACCTCATCTTGGTAGCAGGTCGGGTCAACAAAGTTTATCAATGTAGAAAGCGTATGACCAACAGTTTGTTCTGCGATCTGTCGTGATATCAAAGCTGTCAGGCGAAGAGCACCCTTACGGGAGAGTGTATCTATAGCTGTGAGTATGCGAACATCAGTGGCATCAGCAAAGACAATGTGGGCGTCCGATGCAGATACTCGCGAAACAAGATCCTCACAGATCATCGTGCAACACCAAGGAGAGCTGCAGCTCGCGAGCTACGTGTTAACGTAAACTTCTTTTCTGATGCGTCCTCGTCTAGGACAACAACCTGCGGTGACGAACCACCCGCCAAGCGCTGGCATATAACCTCGGCACGAGCGTCGTTGTAGACGACAATGTCGAACGAATCACTTTGAACTGACGAGACCCTAGAGCGAGTGCGAGTGCTGACGCGCAGTAGACCCGACTGAACTGGCACGAGGGCAAATTGAGATGACGTGATGGCAAGCCCGCGTGGGAATTGACGCGGACCCTCAGAGGCCCTGACCGTGAGATCGAGCGTCTTAAGAAGCTCGCGCGTGCTTGGGGAGATAAACGAAATCGTTGGAGTTGTCGGAGTTTCGCTTGCAACGGTTTTGCCACGACCGAGTGAGACCACGCAGAACACGTTGGCCACGGGGTCCTCACGAACGTACCATGGATACTCGCCGACCTCCATCTTGTGGACGATCTCGTTTGTTCGTGAGTCAATGATCACGACGCATTGGGAGTCTGGGATCGTTACACAGATTTGGTTACCAAGACATGCAATCTGTTGTGGCTTTCCGGGGGTCTTGATAGTGCGTGCAACGTTGGAGGTTGTAAGGTCGATAACTCCCACGCAACCACTTTTGGGTGAGGTTACGTAGGCAGTGGTTGCATTCGCAAAACAGATGTCGCTTGTTCCGTCAAGATCGTTGAACGTAAAGATCGTGTCAGAGTAAACAAGCCTATCGGCATCGTAGACTATGATCCATGGCCGATCGCTGGACGTGAAATAAACATTATTACGGAACCTTGTCATGGTGGGACCAGCTCCGAAGTCAACATCATTAGGATTAATCTGTGATACTTGCTCAGATGGGACAATGGTTGACGTAAGATCTTTGCCACCACTGGTGGCCAGTAAACGCCACTGGTCATCGAACGAGTTGATAAGGGGCTCGTCAGGAGAACAGGAAACCGCAACACAACAGCAAAGGGCTACGAGCGAAGCGCGGAGATAGGTATTGATCATGCGATCTTGCTTACGATATGATTGACAAGGTTCGTCATCTTCGGTTCTGCGATCGCAGCTGCTTCCAGAACATGTTCCAAACTAACTGGTTGCAGTGAATCGGGGAAGCACTCATCGGTAATGATGCTTATTCCAAGCACGGACATTCCCATGTGACGTGCCACGATACATTCAGGAACGGTGCTCATTCCAACAACATCTGCACCGATCGTACGAAGAAATCGATACTCTGCACGTGTCTCCAGATTTGGTCCTGTAACGGCTACGTAGACACCTCTGTGAACCTTGATTCCGAGTTCGAGAGCAGTTCCTTCGGCAAGACGGAGCAGCTCCTGCGAATAGGGCTCACTCATATCGGGAAAACGCGGTCCCAGCTCATCTATGTTTGGTCCAACCAGCGGATTGTCGCCAAGAAGGTTGATGTGATCATCGATGAGCATGATGTCGCCCCGTCGATACAGTGGATTCATTCCGCCGCAAGCATTCGAGACGATAAGTGTTTCTACGCCAAGCACTTTGAAGACTCGTACCGGCAGAGTTATCTGCTGAAGTGAGTATCCTTCGTACTGATGGAATCTACCCTGCATGACAACGACAGGAACACCCGCTAGCGTTCCAAAGAGTAGACGTCCCTTGTGTGATTCAACAGTGCTAACTGGGAAATTGGCAATGTCTTCATAAGGCATTGAAAATTCTACATCTACCTGGGCTGCCAGTGCTCCAAGACCGGTGCCAAGGATGATGCCGATCTTGGGAGCCCCCTGGTAGTGCCCACGAATATCTTGGACGGACTGCTGAATTGAAGTGAAGGTCATAGGGTTTGGTGATTGTGCTAGGCGGTCCGCAGTTATGCACTTGGTAGGTGCATATGTTCGGTCTTGCTCAGATTTAAAAAAAAGATATCTTGACTTTTGCCAATGGAACGAAAACTAGCAGGTTTTGTTTTCATGAGCAACCCCGCGTTCATGGCGTTTACGGATAGCAACTGTTGGAGTTGCACCTTACCCAAAATGGACGTGCCAATACGTGAATATCAACCAAATGTTACATCATCAACCATAAGGCATCACAATGAACAACTTGCTACGAAGATTGCTCATCTGCCTCATAGTACTCACATCGCTCTCAGCAGTAACGCTGACAGAGCTGAGAGCCCAAATGCTTATCACAGTGGGAGGTGGCCCCGGAGCAGGGGGGCCTTTCTACGGACAAAACATTTATCCTAATCCACTGATGGATTACTGGTGGTCAATTCGAAGCCAGTATTTCCTGCGCGCCTCGGAGTTAACGTTCCACGGTATGACGCCAGGTAACATCGTATCGATGGCCCTGCGTATCCGCAACTCGGGACCGTGGGCGGCATCTCGCAATGTCACCATCAAGATCCGCCAGACGACGAATCCCGGGCTCACTAACCCGCAAACTGACGCTGGCATGACCACCGTGTTCACGAACACGGCATATCAGATGCCGACGATCGTCAACACCCCGACATGGCTGACCTTTCCCTTTAGTCAGCCATTCCTGTGGGACGGCGTAAGCAATCTCCATATCGAAATATGTACATATCGGACAGGGTTCCAGTTTATCTTCCCTGAGTACGAGTATGTTCAGCCAAGTCCGATCTATGCAACGCAGTCGTTCTACTATTCAGACGGCCAGAATTTCTGCTTGACAACGCCAACAGCAACTGGTTACGCGATTCGTCCGACAATCCAGTTCGGTGTTCTGTCGGGTATTGAGCAGTCGTTCCCCGACGATGTAGATCCTCGTCGCATCCTGCGCACTGGATTTGTGTACGACGGTGTTGATCCTCAATTCCCACGTCCATCGCTGTCTTTCCGTCAAACAAATGGACAAAGTATCGACATCCGCTATCGTATCGTTGGTCCGTTGCCTAATGAGACTGTGATCTACGAAGCGCGTAGAGCCGGCAACCCGGTCATTAACCACCGGGCCACATCAACGTCGCTGTTTACGTACAACTTCGATGAGGCGGTCGGCCCTGCAGCTGGAATCAATGGTGCACTTAACCTCACGAACACTCAAGGCGGTTCATACCGCCTCGAAGCGCAGTATTCAATTCCTGGGTACACGCAGTCGTATGTCAAGGAATTTATCATCGCGTATCCAAACGATATCGCGATGCGCTCAATACGTTCGCCACTGTCGGTTCCCCGTAAGTACCCCAAGGGTATTGCGGTTCCAGTGTCGGCCGCAATTCAGAACGTGGGCGTGAACGACGTAACGAGCGCACGCGTTATCGCAACGGTGTTCAAGCAGCCGGAAAACACATTTGTATGGGCTGACACAGCGTTTTACCAGGGAACACTTTCAACTGGCCAAGTATCAACAGTTGACTTCAATAATTTCCAGACGTCTGATGTGAGCAGGTTCTCAATCACAATCTGCGCTACGTTGCTGAATGCGACCGACAATCAGGCATCCAATGACTGCCTGCCCCAGTCTGGACAGTATATCTTCCAGACGCTGTACAACGAAGAGGTTGGTGCAAACTCAATCATCGTGCCTAATCCAACGTCCACAC
>CAZAGH010000015.1:0-8914 GCA_964484755.1 uncultured Melioribacter sp.
AGTTCAGAACTGTCTTCAACTCGCCACTTGCGCATATTGTCCTGTGATTTGGCAATGAGAAATCGGATGGCAAAACTACGCACATATATATTTGTGCAGATGTCTACCGAACTCAATATCGAAAAGCTCAAGCTTCAGTTCGCAGATTACCTGAAGCGTAAGAAGTACCGGAACACGCAGGAACGCTATAACGTTCTCGATCGTATCGGGGAATTGGACCGTCATTTCAACGCCGATGAGCTGTATCTGTACATGAATGGAAGGGGCGACCGTATCTCGCGCGCCACGATCTATTCAACACTCGACCTGCTGACGCAATGCGGCATTTTGATGAAGCATCGCTTTCAGGGCGATAGCGCGCATTTCGAACTTTCGAGTCGAATGCCTGATCACGATCACCTCATCTGCATGGAATGCGGCCGGATTGTTGAGTTCCGTGAGGAAGGAATCGATGAGATACGAGACCGTGTTTGTGATCGACTCGGATTCCGCCCGGTGACTCATTCTCTTCAAATTTTTGCAGTTTGTCACGATCCAGTGACTTGCGAGCACAATAAACAAGACTAAAACGTGTAGGAACGCATGAAGAACCTTGTCATCGTAGAATCTCCTTCAAAAGCCAAGACCATTCAGAAATATCTGGGAGGTGATTTTGAGGTGACGTCGTGTATGGGACACATACGCGATCTAGCTGGCAATGATAAGGCGATCGATATCGCAAACAATTTCCAGCCGAATTACGAGGTTAGCGAAGACAAGCGCAAGCTTGTTGGAGAGCTCAAAAAGCGCGCAAAACAGGCTGAAGTTGTCTGGCTGGCATCTGACGAAGACCGCGAGGGCGAAGCTATCGCCTGGCACCTTGTCGAAGCTCTAGAACTGCCGGAGTCGAAGACCAAGCGCATTGTCTTTCACGAGATCACAAAGCCGGCGATCGTCAAGGCTGTGCAGAATCCGCGGGGCATCGACAAGAACCTGGTTGATGCTCAGCAGGCACGCCGGGTGCTAGACCGCCTCGTTGGCTATGGACTTTCGCCTGTGCTTTGGAAAAAGATTCAACGCAATCTTTCGGCCGGTCGTGTACAGTCTGTTGCCGTGCGTCTTGTAGTCGAGCGGGAGCGCGAGATCCAAGCATTTCAGGCCAACAGCCAGTTTCGGATTGTTGCGACTTTCGTCGTGAACGGCCGCACTGTCACGGCTGAGCATCCGAAGAAATTCAAGACCGAAGAAGAGGCACATGCCTTCCTTAGCTCGTGCATAGGCGCTGCGTACACGATCTCGAATCTTGAGACCAAGCCGGGCACAAAGCGTGCTTCCCCGCCCTTTACAACCTCGACGTTACAGCAGGAAGCCAGCCGTAAACTTGGATATACGCTCGTTCGTACAATGCGTCTTGCGCAAGATCTGTACGAACAGGGTTTGATAACCTACATGCGTACCGACTCGCAGAACCTCTCCGAGCTTGCCATCGAGGCAGCCAGAGAGGAGATTGTAGGTTCATTCGGAGCTGAATACAGCAGTCCTCGCAACTACACAACGAAGGTGGCCTCTGCACAAGAGGCTCACGAGGCAATCCGTCCGACAGACTTTTCGCGTCGTAAGGCTGGCGAATCCGATGCACATGCAAAGCTCTATGATCTGATCTACAAGCGTACCATGGCATCTCAAATGTCTGATGCGAAGCTAGAAAAGACGATCGCGACGATCTCAATCTCGACGATTCCTGATACACTGACCGCAACAGGAGAGGTAATCCTGTTCGATGGTTTCCTCAAGGTCTATAGTGAGTCTCGTGGAGATGATGAGCAGGAGGATGAAGAATCCGCTAAGATGCTTCCGCCGTTGCATGTTGGGCAGCCCCTTGACCTTGAGATGATCTCGGCCAAGGAACGTTTTGAGCGTCCACCAGCGCGGTACACTGAGGCATCACTTGTGAAGTCTCTCGAAGAACTGGGCATCGGACGACCTTCGACATATGCACCGACCATCCAAAATATCCAAGCCCGCGGCTACGTGGACAAACCAGAACGTGAAGGGCGCAAGCGCGATATCCGCGAGCTGGTGCTGCAGCATGATACAATCACGCGAACAGTACATCAGGAGACAACGGGAGCTGAAAAGAATAAGCTTGCCCCTACCGATATCGGCATGATCGTTACCGATTTCCTGATCAAGCACTTTGATGAGATCATGGATTACAATTTCACGGCGAGCGTGGAAAAGCAATTCGATGAAATCGCGCAGGGAATGGTCCGTTGGACAGATATGATCCGCGGGTTTTATGGTCCGTTTGAGGCAGAGTTACGCAAGACAAGCGAAACAGCCGAGCGTCAGAGCGGTGAACGCCTTATCGGTGTAGATCCAGTTTCGGGCAAGAACGTGTACGTGCGTCTCGCGCGCTACGGACCGATTGCACAGATCGGCGAAGCGGACGACGAGAATAAGCGTCAGAAGGGGCTCTCAGGAACACTAAAGATTGAGACCATCACACTCGAGGAAGCCCTCGAGCTCTTCAAGTTTCCGCGCACGATTGGCCTGTTTGAAGAACATCCGATGGATGTCAAGCTCGGTCGGTTTGGTCCGTATATCGAGCACAACAAAGCATTCTATTCGCTTCCGAAGGAAGATGATCCATACACGATCGATGGGCCTCGCGGAATTGAAGTGATCCTTGCACGACGCCAGAAGATCGAGGATAACACGATCAAGACCTTCCCCGAAGATGACAATGTTAAAATCCTCAAGGGGCGATGGGGTCCGTTTATCAAGGTCGGCAAACAAAACGTGCGTATCCCTAAGGATACCGATGCGGCCTCACTAACATTGGAAGAATGCTTGCAGCTTGCGCTGCAACAGGCACCGCAAAAGCCTGCTAAGAAGACTGCAAGCAAGACCCCAAGCACTGCGGCTGCTGCCAAGAAGGTTACTAAAAAGCCAGCCGCAAAAAAAACGGCCGTCAAGAAGACGGCCGCAAAAAAGACAACGAAGAAGTAAGACTGCACTTACTTCACAAAGAGCATCTCACGGTATGACGGCAGCGGCCAATGGTCGTGCGCTGTGATGCGCTCTAGTGTGTCGGCGGCAACCCGCACCTTGTTCATTGCTGGGACCACGTTATTGAGCATGTGATGAGACTTTTCGTGTACCGTCTCGCCCCCTAGCTCTGCGTTTTGCTGGCGTAGTTCCTTGAGTGCAATGATGAGCTCGTCTGTCATCTGCGCCAACTCCTGCGAGGTTTCTTGTATAGCAGAGCTCATAGAAGCCATCGAAGACACCTCGCGCAGGTGTCGCAGCACCGCTGGCAGGATCTGCGTCTGTGCAATCCACTCAGTCGTCTCACCCTCGATGTTGACGGTCTTGAAGTACTGATCGAACATTACCTCTTGACGTGCCTCAAGCTCGCGCGCACTCAAGACACCGTGCGATGAGAACAGATCTGTGTTCTTCTTGCTCACGAGTGATTCTATTGCGCTTACTGACGTGGTCAAATTCAACAACCCGCGCTTTGCAGCCGCGGCGTGCCAGTCATCGCTATATCCATCTCCGTTGAAGATGATTCTCGAGTGCTTGTTGTACACCTCTTTAATGACGTCTGTGAGCGCTGATTCGAATGACTGCTTCTTCTTCATCCGGGCAGAGATCATCGCCGACATCGCATCGATCGACTCGGCTGCGACCAGATTCAACACCGTGATAGCAAACGACACAGATTGTGACGAACCAACAGCGCGGAACTCGAACTTATTGCCGGTAAACGCAAAAGGAGAGGTACGATTGCGATCTCCGGCATGCTGAGGAAGCTTTGGCAGTACCTCCGTGCCAAGACCAAGGAGTCCTGCTTTCTTTGAAGACCCGCCCTTTCCACTCACGATGCGCTCAAAGATCTCCGTGAGTTGATCCCCGAGGAACATCGACATGATAGCAGGGGGCGCTTCATTTGCCCCAAGGCGATGATCATTAGATGCCGAAGCAACCGTTGTGCGGATCAGATCCTGATGCAGGTCTAACGCACGAATGATTGCGGCACAGAAGAACAGGAACTGCATGTTGTCCTGCGGGGTATCACCGGGCTCGAGAAGGTTGTTTCCACCATCGGTTGACATAGACCAGTTGACATGCTTTCCGGATCCGTTGACACCTGCAAATGGCTTCTCGTGCATCAAGCAGACAAGTCCATACTTGCGTGCGGTGTTGCGCAGTACCTGCATGACAAGCTGCTGGTGATCGGCGGCTATGTTTGATTGTTCGAAAATAGGTGCCACCTCGAACTGACCAGGTGCAACCTCATTGTGCCTTGTTTTAATGGGAATTCCGAGTGCATACAACTGATGCTCAGCATCGGTCATGTACGTCAGAATACGGTCAGGGATCGACCCAAAGTAGTGGTCTTCAAGCTCCTGACCTTTTGGTGGCTGAGCACCAAACAACGTTCTACCGCACATCACCAGATCTGGCCGGCGATAGTAGAATTCCTCGTCGATCAGGAAATACTCCTGCTCTGCACCTACTGTTGAGATCACGCGCTGTGTTTCTGCGTCACCAAACAGCTGCAGAGCTTTCTTGGCCGCTGAGTTGAGACCTTCCATACTACGAAGCAGCGGCGTCTTGTTGTCAAGTGCTTCCCCTGTCCACGAGGCAAAGGCCGTCGGGATGCAAAGCGTGGCACCATTTGAATGTCGCATGATGAAGCCAGGAGACGTCGGATCCCATGCCGTATAGCCCCTTGCCTCAAACGTGGCACGCAGACCACCACTTGGAAACGATGATGCATCTGGCTCACCCTGAATGAGTTCCTTGCCCGAGAACTGGGAAATGGCCGAACCATCACTTGTTGGCGTAACAAACGACTCATGCTTCTCTGCTGTTAGCCCCGTTAGTGGCTGGAACCAGTGCGTATAGTGCGTTGCACCACGTTCCATGGCCCATGTCTTCATGGCCATTGCAACCGTATCAGCGATCGCGGCGTCAAGTGTTGCTCCCCTGTCGATGGTTGCCACGAGTGACTTCCAGACGGGCTTGCTCAGGCGCTGTCGTAGTTCCTCCATAGTGAGGACATCGCTAGCGAACACTTCGTTCACGACGTCCGACGGCGATGGATACTGAAGTCCGTCAAGCCTCCAGTTCTTTGCCACTGATGAGATATCCACGTTTGATGACATGACCATTCCTGCGTGTGTTATGAGATTGGGATGTGCGTTTGTTCTTTATGAGTGCTTAACACCACGTTCGTTAGCGTCTTTGAGACGCCCTTCCACTGCTGTATCGCCGAGAGTAATTGCTCCAATGCCGAGGTGTTCACGCAGCGTACCTTCAAGACGTGCGATGCCGTTCCCGTAATGGCATGACATTCAAGGATGTCCTTGCGCGCGCGACACTGCCTGCGGAAGCCTTCATACGCCGAGCTCGAGTCCAGGTCGACGTAGATAAATGCAGTTACATCAAAACCGAATTCAGCGGGATCAAGAACTGTCGTATACTCGCGGATTATGCCGTCAGCCTCTAACTTCTTGATATGTTCGCTCACCGTCGGTACGGAAGCTCCAACCGCCTCTGCGATCTCGTTCATGCTCATCCGGGCATTATCCTGCAGGAGTGAGCAGATCTGTCTATCAAGTTCTTTGACGGGCATTTCTTACAATTGTAAAGTTTTGACGGGACAAACTTAATGATTGTTAAGCAATATCCATCCTACCTGTATCTTCACCGACACATATGATAAAGCTTGTTGTAGTGTGGCTCCTCCGTACGGTAGTGGCAACTATCGTCTTTACGGTTGCTGTCGTAGCGATCTTTCGTGTTGTGCCTCCGGCAGTTACACCGCTCATGGTCCTGCGTGTTTTTCAAGCCCCGTTCACGGGCAAGAGTCTGCTGGTCAAACATCACTGGGTACCCTGGTCCGATATCACGCCAGCAATGGCTCGGGCCGTTGTTGCAAGCGAAGATGCCGGGTTTATGCGACACGCCGGAATTGATTGGAAGGCCGTCAACAATGCCAAGCGTGCCAATATCGCACGAGTGCGTCGAGGCAAGCCACCGCTTGGCGCTAGCACCATCACGATGCAGACGAGTAAGAATGTGTTTCTTGGACCGTGGCGATCAATGATTCGCAAGGGAGCCGAGGTCTACTTTGTCTACCTTACGGAGGCTCTCTGGGGCAAGCGCCGCATTCTTGAAATCTACCTTAACATGATCGAATGGGGCGACGGAGTGTACGGCATTCATCAGGGCAGCAAAACTTGGTTTGGCGCGAGTCCAGCAACTCTTACGGCTGATCAGGCCTCGTACATGGCGGCCATCGTTCCAAATCCACGGCGGTTTAGTGCCAGCGCTCCAAGTCCGTACATACGACGCAAGGCGTCATGGATCCGTGGTCGAATGCGCGGTGTATCCATCCCGAAGTAGATCCAGGCATGCCAGCATATCGGCAGGCAGGGGGCTTTCGAATAGCATACGCTCTTTTGTGACGGGATGGGTAAACTCTAGGCTACGCGCGTGTAGGGCTTGACGATGGATGTTGCGCAGTACATCGGTCCCCTTCTGGCGGTAGGCATGGTGAAGTGCATTAATAGCAGCATCGCGGCCACCATAATCGGGATCACCGATCAATGGATGCTTTCTCGAGCTCAGATGCACACGTATCTGGTGGGTTCTGCCCGTGCGCAGCTTACAGGTGATAAGCGAGGCAAACAGGAAGCGCTCATGAACGGTGACCTCGGTTGCCGCATATTTGCCCCCGGAACGAACGATGGCACGCAGCGTACGGTCTCGTGGCGACCGGCCAATGTCTCCCTCAATCAACAGATTGTCGTCTCCGAGCACACCCCAGCAGAGAGCCACGTACTGACGCGACACGGTTCGGTCTGCGAACTGCGTGGCAAGCTGCATCGTGGTTAGATACTTCTTGCCAATCACCATAACACCCGATGTGTCTCGATCAAGACGATGTACAATACCGGGACGTATCGCTGCTGATTCCTGCTCTAACCCCTTCTCTGAATCCCAAAGAGCAGCCTCTGACGTGTCAAGCGCCTCTTCGACGCCTTCATCGAGCGCATCTTCTAAGACGTCCTCGTCATCACCCCAATCTTCCCGATCTTTCAGAACATCAATCGGCTCGCGCTGACCAAGGTGCCATAGTACAGCATTGACAAGTGTTCCGTCGCGATTCCCGAGCCCGGGATGCACAAGGATTCCGGGCGCCTTGTTGATGACGAGCAGATGCTCATCCTCATACAGAATCTCAAGCGGAATGTCTTGCGGAATAAGCTGCAACGGTGGTGGACGCATAACCGTTACGGTAATGACGTCGTTGGGTTTGACCTTATAGTTCGCGTTCTTATGCACACCATTGACATGCACAGATCCTGCATCAATAGCTTTTTGCACACGAGTACGCGTGGCCATAGCGATGCTCCGCGTTATATAGGCATCGAGGCGTTCTGGTTTCTTACCCGGGGTAACAATGATTTCGTAAGTGTGTTCAGTGCGTTCGAGTGCACTCATGGATATCTCACGTCTGCTTGGCTTGTGGGTAAATGAATGCAGCGATCAGCATCATCACCACGCCGATGGATACACATGAATCAGCAACATTGAACACTGGGAAATGGGTGTATTCAACACCGAACCACATCACATCGGGAATATTGACCTGAATAAAATCAACAACCTTACCTTCAAACAACGGCGATTCTCCGTACCATACGCCGTAGAACATACGATCGATCAAGTTGCCAGTAGCACCTGCGAAGATGAGCATATACGACAGCCGCTCCAGCTTGGGTGCATCGTTTTTGGAATGCACAATGTAGGCCAGCGCGGCAGCAATCACGATCGTGATCGACGTAAGAACAACCTTAGCGCTACCCCAGCTAATGCCGAAGGCCATGCCTGGGTTCTCAACGAACGTTACGCGCACGAGCTCGCCGATAAGTTGGAATGACTCACCGAGATACATCCCTTCATGGTGGTAACCGAACAGCGTCCCACCCTTGACCAAAAACTTCAAGAGTTGGTCGAGCACAACCAAACAGGCGGCAATGGTAAAGTACCATTGAGAACGTTGCATTAGATGCTAGCCCCTTCCAAGAACTACTCTACTTGAGGGCATCTGGATTCTTGGCTACGATACGATCGACCCCATCATCTGGGCAGCGTTGACGGATCTTGTAGGAAGCTGAAAGCGTCGTAATCGGGACCGCAATAAGGCGCTCCTTGGCGATTAAGATGCCGCACATCCGACAGATTCCGTAGGTCTTGTCATCGATACGAGCAAGGGCCTCTTCCAGTTTGCGAATGTAATCCTGGATGCGCTGGATCTGTGCGTAGGTCTTTTCCTTTTCTACGGCTTCAGAACCCTGCTCGGCCATGTGCATAGAATAGATCGAGCTATCCTCGTTGTTCTCGCTGTTTGTAAGATCCTCAAGCCGTTCACGCAGCATACGCAGCTCTTCGAGGGCTTCTTCACGAGCGCGCTCGATGTTTGAGCGGAAGAACTTCAGATCTGACTCAGGGTACTTAAGCCCCTTCTTGGGAGGAACAGGCAGCGTAGGCTTGTTGGACCGTGAGGCTGCGTTGGGGTCTTTTACAAAAACAGCAGCACCGACGGGCTTAACGACCGCCGGTGCTGACATGGTCGTCCCTGTTACATCATTTGACGCTTGCTTCGTAATCGTCGCCTTCCCACTTGCTGCTGCTTTGATCTGAGCGTTCTTGGCGTTTGCCGAACTCTTTCCTGACGCTTTACCGGTCGTTGTCGTACCGGCCTTTGACGAAGCTTTAATTGTCGTAGATGTACGAGGGCTCTTAGCCGAGTTAGGTTTAACCCTTACTTGGCTTTTTTTTTTGCCACAGCCTTCTTAGCAGGCTTAGCTGCTGGCTTAGCTGCCTTCTTGGCTGCTGGCTTAGCTGCCTTCTT
>CAZAGH010000015.1:9014-34807 GCA_964484755.1 uncultured Melioribacter sp.
GCTGCCTTCTTGGCTGCTGGCTTTGCTGCCTTCTTGGCTGCTGGCTTTGCAGCCTTCTTGGCTGCTGGCTTCTTGGCGGCTTTCTTTGCTGCTGCCATGAGAGTACCTCAAAAAAAGTGAAACATGAAAACGCGTGCGCCACCTTGACGCACCACCATCAAACACGCTGAACGCGTACGTTGACGTGACGCCCGTTTATCTCGAGATCAACCCCTGAAGGCTGTTCCCCCCGCTCGAGCGACTCCGCCAGCGTTTCCATTCCTATGTACGACCGCATTGCGTCAAGCGCAGCGCTGGTCTCATCATCCGTGTGGTATACAACGGTGATGCGATCAGTCACTTCATACCCCGACTCTTTGCGGATTTTCTGAAGGCGACTCACAAACTCACGAGCAAGACCCTCGCGAACGAGGTGTTCATCTAACTCGGTATCGAGTGCGACTGTCAAACCACCATCACTTGCTACCAACCACCCTTCGATGTCTTCACTGATGATCTCAACATCTTCGAAATCAATCTGAACAGTTTTGTCATCGATCGTGAGCGCTAACACCGAGGACTGTTCGAGCTTACGAACCATTTCGTGTGTGAGCGTCTTGATTGCCTGTGCCACCAACTGCGTGTTGCCGCCATACTTCTTGCCAATGACCTTGAAGTTGGGACGAGCGCTACGCCGAACAATGTTAGTGTCGTCCGACACATACTCAATTTCTTTAACATTGATTTCTTCTTTGATGATGTCTTCTACAGTCTGCAATTGCCGACGCATAGAAGGACTGTCAACTGGAAGAAGAATTCGTCGTAGTGGCTGACGTGTTTTAATCTTCGCCTTCTCTCTCAAAGAACGTGCAAGCGAAACAATTCGTTGCGCCTGCATCATGCGATTCTCAAGATCGTTATCGATCACTGCGTCATCGCACGTGCGCAATATAATACAATGAACACTCAATTGGTCAAGCGTTGATTGCAGTCGAAGGAAAATTGCTTCAGATAGAAATGGTGCAACTGGCGCCATCATCTCTGCGACACGAACGAGCACCTCATGCAACGTCTGATACGCTGCACGCTTATCGGCATCGTACTCACCTTTCCAGAACCGACGACGATTTCTGCGCACGTACCAATTCGAGACATCTTCGATTACAAACTCTTGTAGTATCCGACATCCCTTCGTTAGATCGTAACCATCCATAGCTTCCATGTACTGCTTGATGGTTGTGTGCAGTCTTGATACGATCCAGCGATCAATCTCTGGGCGCTCTGCCACTGGGATAAGCTCGTCCGATGGTGAATACCCATCGACATTAGCATACAGAACAAAGAACTCAAAGGTGTTCGTGAAAGAGCGGAAGAAGTCTGCTATCACCGTCTTTGCGATATCATCTTCGTTCCAAAGCTTAGGCTTGTGAACCGGCGATGACGACATCAAAAACCAACGAACTGCGTCACTGCCAAAGCGATCCATCACCTCGAATGGGTCAACAGTATTGCCCTTCGACTTCGACATTTTCTGTCCTCGCTTGTCGAGCACGAGGTCATTGACAACGACGTTACGATACGCCGGACGTCCAAACAATGCCGTAGAGATGTTGTGCAGAGTATAGAACCATCCGCGTGTTTGATCAATACCTTCCGCGATAAAGTCCGCCGGGAATGCCCCTTCGAACAACTCCTTGTTCTCGAATGGATAGTGGAATTGCGCAAACGGCATGCTGCCAGAGTCGAACCATACATCGACAACTTCACGAGTGCGGCGGTAGGTCCTACCATTCTTTACAAAGACAACCTTGTCAACGAATGGACGATGTAGGTCGATGTCCTTGCCGCATGCATTGACAGCTACAAGCTCTCCTGTTTCTGTTTCATACATGCCTTCGGACAATTCAGCGATTGATCCGATGGCAAACATATCTGTGCCATCTTCACTAATCCATATTGGAAGTGGTGAGCCCCAATAGCGATCACGTGATATCGACCATTCTTTCACTTCTTCCAGCCAGTTACCAAAGCGCCCCTCACCGATTTCATGAGGATGCCAGTTAATCTGCTTATTCAGTTCAACCAGTTGTTCACGATACTGCGGAGAACGGATAAACCATGAATCACGTGCGTAGTAGATCACAGGGTTATCAGTGCGCCAGCAGTGAGGGTAGCTGTGCAGGTAGTCAAACGATGCTTTGTAGATCTTGTTAGCGATCTTCAACGCTTTGACAATATCTCTGTCTGCGCCCTCTTCCTTATGGTCGGCATAGGTAAATGTCTTTACTGCCCTGCCAGCAAACTCCCGAACGTCCGAGGTGAAGTGGCCATCAGCAGTCACTGGCTGTGGAACAGGAAGTCCATGGACCTTTGAGAGCTCAAAATCGTCTTGACCAAAAGCAGGTGCGATATGAACAACTCCAGACCCATCACCAGTGGTCACGAAATCCCCCGGTAGAACATGCAGTACATTTGGATACTGCTGGCTGTCGAGAGCGATGTCGTCAAAGATCTGCTCGTAGGTGGAACCAACAATCTCCGAGCCCTTGTAGAGCCCTAACACTTCATATTCACCGTCGAGCACGGCAAGCCTGCTCTCAGCAACAACGAGTGTTTCCGTAACAGTTGTCTCACCGCTTACACGCGACACGCGCACAAGGGCATATGTTATCTCAGGCCCAACGGCAAGAGCAACGTTGGCAAACAACGTCCACGGTGTTGTGGTCCATACTAGAATGTGCGCTCCCTCGAGTGCTCGCAATGGAGACGACGTTATCCGCAGCTTGAGGTAGACATTCGCATCCTTGACTTCTTTATAATTCTGCGAGAGTTCATGGGAAGAAAGGGGCGTGCCAAGCGTTGGAGACTGTGGAACGACCTTGTAACCCTTGTAAATGAGCCCCTTGTCGAAGTACTGCTTCAGCGCCCACCAAACCGATTCAATGTACTCGTTGGTGCATGTTACATACGCGCTGTCAAGGTCCAACCAATGCCCCATGCGGCGCGTGAGCGTCCGCCAACCGTTGTCCATGGAAATGTTCCGGTAGACAATGTCCTTGCATGCGGCATTAAACTTCTCAACTCCGAGAACTTCAATCTGTGCCTTGTCGGTAATGCCAAGCTCTTTCTCAGCGCTGAGCTCAACAGGCAGGCCATGCGTGTCCCAACCTGCCTGCCGGCGAACATAATAACCGCGCAAGTGCTTGTATCGACAGATTGCATCTTTAATGGTGCGAGCAAGGACGTGGTGGATTCCAGGCTTTCCGTTTACCGTCGGAGGTCCTTCAAAAAAGGAAAATGCATGTGCGCCTTCTCTGGCTTGCTGTGAGCGCTCAAAGACATTGTTGCGCTCCCAATAGTCTAGTACGGATTCCTCGAGCTTCGGGTAGGAAAGAACGTCCGGCAGTGGTTCAAACATGTAGTGTAATTCTGGTATGAAAACGTTGGGCAAAGTTACGGAGCAGAGGGCAATGTGATTTGCATTGTCGTGCCTGCCCCCTCTGTGGAGACAACCTTTATTGTGCCCTGATGTACGTCGACAATCCACTTGACGATCGCAAGCCCGAGCCCGGTTCCGTGAATATTCTTCGAGCGTGCCTTATCAACGCGATAGAATCGATCGAACAAAAATGGGATGTGTTCGTGTGCAATACCAATACCGGTGTCGCTAACAAAGAGTCGAATCTCGTCCTCTACCCTCTGTAACTCAACACGCACCGAACCACCGCTCGGCGTATACTTCACAGCATTTTCGACGACATTCAAGACGGCCTGATGCAGACGGACCTTGTCGCCAATAACCTGAAGATCCGACATGATATCCGTTGTAAGCTGAACATGCTTGGTCTCTGCGATCAATAAAACATCGTCGCACACATCAGCAACGAGTGTGCTGAACCGAACGGGTTTACGTTCAATGATTGATTGCCCCGTCTCGGCGCGGCTCAGCTCGAGCAGCCCCTGCACAACGTGCGTTAGGCGCTCTACCTCTTCAAGACAGCTGGCTACCGTGGCCTTGTACTCTTCGATTGTCATGGGGCGACGCAGAGCAACCTCAAGCTCCCCCATGAGGATGGCAAGGGGCGTTTTGAGCTCGTGCGAAGCATCGGATGTAAACTGCTTTACCTGAGTGAAAGAAGTTTCGAGTCGGGCGATCATATCATTCAACGTATCGATCAAGCGCCCAATCTCATCATTGTTCGACGAACGTGTGAGGCGTTGCCCGAGATTGCTCGCAGTTATCTGACGTGCAAGAGTTGCTATGTCGTCAACTGGACGTAAAGACCTGCCGGCGATGAACCATCCAGTCCAGACCGATAGAAGAAGCACAAGCGGCAACGCATAGAGCATCATTGAGAAGAGCCTACGCAGTGTGGCATCAATCTCCGATAACGGATAGGCTGCAGTAACACTCGCTATGTCGCTTCGCATCATAACAATGCGATGGCGTTCGCCGCGAAGCCAGTAATGCGATAGCAACCGATTCTCATCGATCCGTGCGCCCTCTGCTTCGTACGATGCAATCGTTGGCAGGCTATCGGATGTCAGGTTTTCTGATCTCCAGATGACCGCCCCATTGTTGTCCGCTACCTGCAGTATGTAGTTCGATGAGTTCAGCAACATGTGCTCGTAGACCGCAGACCATACGGGGTCCTCGATCAAAGCCGAATCTACTGGTTGCACGGGCCCAACGAATTCACGAGTTGTTGACTGATCGAGCAGGGGGATCTTGAGACGATCTCTCCGAGAGAGCGCAGACTGAGACGACCGCAAGCGCCTGGCGGAGATTGGTTTCTTTACCTGAGACTGCTCCTTCTTTAGCACAGCAAGCAACGAACTACTAGCACGCGAGAGCGAGGCATCGAGATTGGTCATGAGCTCGTTGCTGACGGTGATGTAGGCTATGACAGCAAAAGCCACCATCGTTAGGGCGATGAGGGCTCCATACATCAGTGCCAGTTTGGCTCGCAGGGTAAACTTCACGAGTTCGAACATACATAGACTGCACCTACCATGAAATGAGATTCTATCTTTGCCGAGGATGAATCACGATAATCGACCAATTGGCGTCTTTGACTCGGGCATCGGCGGACTTACCGTGCTCAAGCATCTTGTGCGCATCATGCCCCACGAGCGCTTTGTCTATCTCGGCGACACGGCACGTGTGCCCTATGGGAACAAGTCTGCTGAAACCGTGCAACTCTATGCTCGTCAATGTGCAGCGTTTCTGCGTCAGCACGATGTCAAACTCATCGTTGTTGCCTGCAACACGGCCTCTGCACTTGCCCTTTCGCACTTGCAGCACGAGCAACCGGTACCGGTCATTGGCGTTATTGAGCCCGCAGCTCGTCGCGCAGTATCGGCAACACAGAATGGTCATATCGGTGTCATTGGCACCCGTGCTACGATCGCATCTCGCGCCTATGAAGAAGCAATAACCCGATACGCTGCGGAATCCCTTCCTCACATCCACAGCATGGCATGCCCCCTATTCGTTCCACTTGTCGAAGAGGGGTGGCTCAACTCGCCTGCTACGAAGCTGATTGCCGAACAATACCTCGGTGATCTGCGTCAGAATCGGGTCGACACGCTTGTTCTTGGCTGCACGCATTACCCCATGCTCTCTGGCGTGCTATCCGACCTTATGCCGAATGCTACGCTCATAGACTGCGGCGCCTGTGCTGCGGATGATGCGCGGAAGTTGATACAACCGTGTGATTCAACGTCGACAACAACGTCAATTGCGCTGTATGTCACGGACCAGACGCCTGCATTCGCCGATCTTGCAACACGTTTTCTGGGTTTTTCCGTCGATCAGCCACAGCGCGTATCAATCGACCATGTGCTCGACAGCGAAGGTGTGTCATGATTGCCTATATCCTTCGTAAGGCTTTGTATACAATCCTGGTGCTAGCTGGAGTTGTACTGGTGACCTTCTTCATAAGACCACCAGGGGATCCAGCTCGCGTACTTCTAGGTCAGCGAGCAGACTCGGCCTCGGTTGCAACGCTCCGCGAACAGCTTGGACTCGACAAGCCCCTTTACCACCAAGTTGGCGTCTACATGGTCAACCTTACTCATGGAGACCTTGGGCGATCAATCGCCTCCCAACGTCCGGTAAGTGAGACGATAATGGAACGTCTTCCGGCAACCGCACTGCTCGCGATAACTTCAATAGTGATCGCCACAATCTTGGGCATCATGTTCGGTGTTATCGCCGCGTGGAAGCCCAACACATGGATCGACAGTGTAACGATGTCGGTATCACTGCTCGGCATCTCCATGCCGGCATTCGTTGTTGGACTTCTGTTTGTGTTGCTCTTCGGAGTTGTGCTGGAGTGGTTTCCTATCAGCGGATACATAGACCGCGGTGCTGAGCACATTGTGCTGCCGATGATTACACTGGCCATCCGTCCGCTAGCCATCATTGCACGTGTTACACGATCAAGTATGCTCGAGGTATTGGGACAAGACTACATTCGCACTGCCCGGGCTAAGGGGCTATCTACGTCGTCTGTGTTCATCAAACATGCATTGCGAAACGCTCTTAATCCAGTAGTGACAACTGTCAGCGCTTGGTTCGCGGGCCTATTGGCAGGCACATACTTTATAGAGTTCATCTTCAACTGGCCTGGCATCGGCCTGGCAGCATTCAATGCGATCGAGAAGTTGGACTATCCAATGATTCAGGGCACCGTGCTGTTTACGGCGGTGATCTTTGTTGTCGTCAATACCATCGCCGACATCCTATATGGTTACATCGACCCGAAGGTGCGTGTATCATGAGCAAGCAACTTGCCGAAAGCCCCATGCAGGTGGCTTGGAAACGGCTGCGGAAGAACAAAGGATCAGTGGTGGCAATGGCTGTTCTTGCCGTTATGATAGCAGCCGCACTCTTTGCGCCTCTCATAACACCCTTCGATCCGACAACTCAAGTACTAGAGTACAGCGTCAAGCCGGCTGGATTTACCGGGCTCATCCTGTACAAGTTAAATCCATCTGATCCAGAGACACCCTCGATCATCGCAGTTCGAGACTATAGCGTAGTTGGCGATAGCGTTCGCTATCATGACCCGGCTGGCGAGCCGTATGTGATTGCCCTATCTGCATTGGCTGGCAGCACGATTGAAGACTGTGTCGCGCGGCCAACATTTTGGCTCGGAACAGACAGATTCGGTCGAGACATATTCACGCGTCTCATCTATGGCATGAGGGTCTCTCTTAGCGTTGGTCTGATCTCCGAATCGATTGCCTTGTTGATTGGGGTTCTACTTGGGGCCATAGCAGGATACTACAGAGGCTGGGTCGACGACAGCATCATGTGGCTCGTAAATGTGGTCTGGTCATTCCCAACGATCTTGCTCGTTGTGGCCTTCAGCGTTCTTCTTGGAAAGGGCTATTGGCAGACCTTTGTGGCGATTGGCATTTCATCGTGGGTAGATATTGCCCGCATCGTACGTGGACAGTTCTTCTCCATACGCGAGCAGGAGTACATCGAGGCTACACGTGCGCTCGGATTCGGGACATTTCGGACGATGTTTCGCCACATGCTTCTCAATGCCATTGGCCCTATCATCGTTCTGTCCTCTGCCGGGTTTGCTACGGCAATCATTGCCGAGGCCTCACTGAGCTTCATTGGGCTTGGCGTGCAGCCCCCTACTCCATCTTGGGGGCAGATGATCAAGGACGGCTATGGATACATCGCGCTCGGTACAAACTGGGGTATGACCTTGTTCCCGAGTCTTGCAATGGCTATCGGCGTACTTGTATTAAATGTCTTTGGCGATGGGCTGCGCGACGCGTTTGATCCGAAGACGAGTCAACGATGATCAACGACATTATCAAATCAAACAAGTTCCCGCCTGTTCTTCTGCTGTTTGGCGCAGAGGATTACCTTGTGGAACTCGACGCAAGGAAACTCTACGACGCCGCATGCGCCCTTGATGCAACGGGTATGAACAGCGATGTTCTCGATGGTGAACAAACAAGTCTTGATGCCGTACTCTCTATTGCTCGCTCCTACCCGATGATGTCGGACAAACGCGTGATCTGGGTCCGTCGGGCCGAGAAGATGTCGGCTACAAAAGGAAAGAAGTCATCAGACAATCTGGCTCAGTACCTAGCAGAACCTAACCCATCGACATTTCTCTTGCTCACGGCCTCGTTGCCTGCTGCAGATGGATTAGGGGCTCGCATTACGCGTAATGCTGCCGCTGCCAACAAAAAGATCAGCGCACTCAAATACCCGTTCCCCTTGCTACTGCAGAAGGCATCATGGTCAGAGTATGCCCAGCTGAAGGAGCAGCAAGCATTGCAGTGGATTCAGCGACGCGCAAGCGATGACGATATCATTCTGCCACCGTCGGCCCCTGAGTTTTTCGTGGCTCGATGCGGAACCTCACTAAGAGATCTCGCGATGGAGCTTGAGAAGCTCAAGTTGTATCTGGGCGATAAGCAACAGGCAACTGATGACGATGTCCATGCTGTTGTGGGTAGCTCCCGAGAGTTCAATGTGTTCGAATTGCAACGTGCTATCGGCAGAGCTGATATCACTGCTGCAACAACCATTGCCACATCTATGATGTTAACAGACAGCCAAGAGCTCCCGATTATAGCCATGCTCAGCCGCTATTTCTTGCAGCTCTACCGTCTGCTCGATGCCCGGACCCTCTCAGATCCTGCGGCAATCTCCCAGCAGACTGGTATCCCGTCGTGGACCGTCAACGAGTACCTCGACACCATCGACAAGCTTGGTCCGGGCCGCATTGAACGGGCGCTACATCTTCTCCGTGAGAGCGAGCGTACCATCAAATCCACTTCGACACCAGCACTACTGGTCATTCAAACGCTGATTAGCCGCATTCTCGATAGCAAATAGCCCGCGCTGTGGGCTATCTTTGCACGTGCCCCTTATCGCAACCGATAGAACCCCAGAGCAGTGTGCCCAAGCTCAACTAGATGCCTATAATGCCCGCGACATCGATGCATTCGCAGAAGTGTACGCCGAGACGATCCAGCTGATCGCACTGCCGTCGGGAGAGGTATTCTGTAATGGTATCGAGGAGCTTCGCGCCCGATACGGCAAGCAGTTTCACGATCATCCCGAACTGCACTGCCGATTGGTATCGCGTGTTGTGTGTCAGCCTTTTGTTATCGATGAGGAGGACGTCACCGGGCTGCGAAGTGACGGACCCGTGCATGCTGTTGCCACATATGAATGCCGAAACGGCATGATTCAGCGCGCATGGTTCTTGCGTGAGGAGGATGCACAGTGACGAATCCAGAGACCGGCATAACAACAAGTCTTGTCGCAGACCTGCACACGCATACATCATGCTCCGATGGCAATCTCTCTCCAATCGAGCTCGTTGAGAAAGCCACACTAAAGGGTTTTTCGACGCTTGCCATTACAGATCACGACAACATGAACGCATACAGGACGCTTGTTGAAGGGGGCTATAATGGACCCCTCAACGTGATCCCTGGCGTTGAGATCTCTTGCTATGATTTTGGTCGCGAAGTGCATATCCTGGCCTACTATCTCGATCACACGAGTGAGGAGATTATGGCCTATGAGCGCTTCTATCGAGAAGACAGAATACGGCGCGCTCAAGAGATGGTTGAAAATCTGCGTGCCTGCCGCGTAAACATTTCGCTACAGGAAGTTCTCGACGAGGCCAACGGGGCCACCGTTGGACGTCCCCACGTTGCAGCTATCCTTGTCCGCAAGAATATCGTCAGCACAATTCAGCAAGCCTTCGATGTCTATCTCGACATCGGCAAACCGGGATATGCCGCCAAGACTCCCTTCCCGATCGCAAAGGCAGTCGAAATGGTCCATCGAGCCGGGGGCATCCTTTCGGTTGCACATCCGGGTCGGTACTTTACAAACCCGACATCATGCCTTCAACTGATTGAGACAGGCGTCGATGCAATTGAAGTCTATCACCCGTCGCATTGGTACGTTACCAGAGAGTTTTACAGAGTACTATGCGCGCAGCATCATCTGCTCTCGACTGGTGGTTCGGACTTCCACGGAACGCGGGATTATGACGAGCAAAATTTTGGTGTATTCGGAGTGACGGAATCTGCACTTAGGCTCTTAGAAGAACGTCGAGATGCAATACGTAATACTCAGCTTGCATGAACTCATCTGACATCCAATTTGCAGACCTCAGCGGATTCTCCGGCAAAGGCCTTCGTATCGGCATTGTCGCAGCCGCATGGCATGATGACATCGTTTCAGAGCTTATCAACGGATGCCTCGAGATGCTCCGAGAGCATGACGTAGAGGACGATCACATCCTTCTTCATCGCTGCCCGGGTAGCTATGAGATACCTGTCATCGCCTCTGCACTCATTCAGCGACAGGCTGTCGATGCGGTGATAGCTCTCGGCGTGATCATCCGTGGTGACACAGCTCACTTTGAATATGTCGCCTCACCGGTCATGCATAGCCTCCAGGAGCTTGCCACACAAACTGGCGTGCCGTGCATCGCAGGAGTACTCACAACGGAGAACGTTCAGCAAGCATGGGATAGAGCCGGAGGATCAGCAGGACACAAGGGTCGTGAATCGGCATATGCTGCGCTGTACACTGCAGATCTTCTTCGCAGGATTCGCACTCGGTGATCAACAAGGGATTACGCAATGAGACTACTCATCGGATTCTTCGCACTCCTTGCTCTTGTGAAGGATGTCAACGCGCAACAGGTTTACCTCAGTGATTGGCGCACGATCTCTTCGACAAAGGAGATTCGGGATGTCGATGCCGATAGTGAGGGATCAATATGGGCTGCTACATCTGGTGGCGTGCTCAGAGCATGGCTTCAGTCTAATGCGATCGCTAAGTATGACAACGTCAGCGGTCTGCGCACACTTGAATGCACAGCGATATACTGTGACAAGCAGGCTGGCACAACGTTCGTTGGCCAGCGGGATGGATCACTCGATGTCTATTCTGCTATAGAAGGTCGGTGGAGGAACGTAAGCGATATACAGCGTGCCACGCAGTACCCCAAACGCGCCATTCGGGATTTTGCACAGCGTGGCGACACCGTTGCAATTGCCACTGACTTTGGAGTTGTCTTGATGAATGCGCGAACACAGCTCTTCATCGAAACGATTGATAGAATCAGCGCGTTTCCCGAGAAGTCACCCGTCAGTGCCCTAGCATTCATCAGCAATGAACTGTGGATCCTCGTCAACGGCTCAGTACTTTCAGCCCCTTTATCAGTGCCGACGCTGCGCCTGCCCGCAGTATGGAACGTACTGGGCACACAACAGGGGTTGCCTGACTCCACCGAGCCCGTGTTATTCCTTGCCTCAAACGCCAACACTGTAGTCGTGGCCACGGCCCGCAGCGTGTTTCGCTGGAATGGGTCACGATTTGAGCGTACACAAATCACAGAGCGGGACATTAATGCAGTCTCTGTCGACGATGATGGTACCATCGTTGTGAGCACTGCGACTGAGATTTCATCGAACGGGGTACCCATAGCAATCAGCAATTCCCTGCCTCAAGGATTACTTGGGCACAAGGTTGTGAGCTCTTCAGCACTCGAATCAACCATCGTGACGTTCAGCCAAGATCTTGGAATCGGATGGATCCGTAACGGCCAATGGTCAACGAACGCCGGCATTAACTCGCCAAACTCAAATCAGTTTACCGACATTAGTATCGACACCAAGGGCTGGATCTGGGCTGCCACGCACACCGATGGCGGCTATGGCGGACAAGGCGTCAGCTATTTCGATGGCACAATGTGGAGGTCAATCAATACCGCTACAGAGCCAGCGCTGCAGTCGAATGGCTGTTACCGTGTGAGCTCTCTGCCAGACGGTTCTACTTGGATCGGCACCTGGGGTAGAGGTGCTCTCAAGGCTATTCACGCCGATACGGGGCTTGCCATTCGTGCTGTCAATGCAAGCAACTCTGCACTGCGTGGTATCCCAGCGGATTCGAACTATATACTAGTTTCCGAAGCTGCAATGGATCGATACGGCCGAACGATCGTCCTCAACGAACAGAGCACCGACAGGCTCTTTGCTGTCAGCGACGCGCAAGGTGAATGGGACTTCCGTCGCAATTGCTCCAACACGCGTGAGAATCTCTTTCGTTCACTCGCTGTAGATGGCAATGGCACGGTGTGGTGCGGTAGTCCCGATAGTCGAGGACTGATCGGATACAACGACAAGAACACCTCGTCGATCAACGACGATGTATGCAACAAGATCATGAGTAGCAACTCACAACTCCAAGACAACGTTGTGACGTCGCTTGCTGTGGACCAAAATGGTGCTCTGTGGATCGGCACAGCCAAGGGGCTATCGGTGATTTCAAGCCCGTGGAACCTCTCAAATACCGCCATTCCATTTGTTCGCCGCGTCTCTGCGATGTCCACCACGTACATCAATGATGTCTTCGTCGATGCGCTGAATTACAAATGGATTGCAACGAACAATGGCATCTTCGTACTTGATGAAAGCGGCATCGACGTGCTAGCTACGATTACAACTGCTACTAGCCCCCTACTTGATAACAATGTGCGTTCAATCGCCGTAGATCCTGCTACCGGGCTGGCCTACTTCGGAACACTCAAGGGCTGCAGTGTTGCTCGCACATCATCTATGCGTCCGTTAGCTGGCTTTGACGTCCGGTGCTTTCCCCAACCGTTTCGTGCAGGCTCTGATGCGCAACTTGTTATCGATGGTCTTGCGCCAGACACAGAGGTCAGGATCATGTCGTCGAATGGCATCATGGTGTCGGCGATCATTGCACGTGGACGCCAAGCGCTGTGGGATGGACGCGATGTTGGCGGAAATCACGTGCCACCGGGCATCTATGTGGCTAGTGTCTCGAGCGCAAGCACAGGAACTAGTGCTGTGATTAAAATCGCTGTTACGCGCTAGAAAAAAAGGGTCTAACATTTCTGTTAGACCCTTTTACAATTCAGCGTGCGGAAGACGGGACTTGAACCCGTACGCCCTTGCGAGCGCCACCCCCTCAAGATGGTGCGTCTGCCAATTTCGCCACTTCCGCTTGGGGATTGCGAAGATAGTGAACCATCAAGAGATGACAAAATCTCAGTGCAATTATCGCACGACGGTAAGCGGAACAACTGTCCGAGCACCGTTCACAACGACTGCACACAAGTACGAACCTGTTGGGACATTTGTAACTGGTACACGCACTGTTCCCGGGAGCACCCTATCAGTAAACACAGTCTGCACAAAGCGTCCTTCTGTGCCGTAGAGCTCAACATTCACGACAGCTGGTACCGACTGCTGCCATTCCAACGTGGCATGCGTTGATGATGGATTTGGAGCAACGCGCACCTGCACTGGTGTGCGGCCCTCATAATAATCATCCACACTTGTTGGACGCTGCAACACGCCAAGCGGAAGTACACGATCTTCGAGAACACTCTCGGTGTCCTGAGGTGTGCCACCAAACCAGTTTTCGAGAACGTCAGCATAGACTCGACGGAAGTCCCATTGATACCGCACATCGCCATTACTGTCGAAGTTCTGCAGATCGGGAGACTGTCCGTAAACGCCTGCTCGAACACCGTTACCAAAAACAAACTGTACCGATGATGCACCGTGGTCTGTACCGCGGCTACCGTTTTCGTAAGGACGACGGCCAAACTCCGACACCGTCATACCAACGACACGATCAGCAAAGCCCTGTGCAAGCGCGTCCTGCATGAAGGCTCCGACACCTGTTGCAAGCTGCTCCAAAAGGTATGGATGCAAGCCCGCCAAGTTATCATCCTGTTGCTGCACGTGCGTGTCAAATCCACCCATGGCAACCATGTAGATCTTTGAGCGAAGGCCACCACTGATCAGACGTGCGACCAACTTCATCTGCTGAACAAACCCCGTATCTGTGTACGAAGCAACGTTCTTGCCCTTATCGAATGAGCTCTTGACCACAGTAGAATACTTGTCACATTGTTCTGCGACGGTACGAACAAAGTTGAACTCCCTACCGTAGCGGGTATCTTCGGGCATAACAGCCATATCAGGCGACAGGCCTTGGCCGAGTTCAAAGAACTTCTGCGGGTCCGTCAGTGCTATGCCGATATCGCCTTTCGGACTTTGCAGAAGCATCGAGAGCGTACCGCCAACCTGAACGGCGATTGGATCATCGGGAAGAACTTCCGGAAAACCATCCAGCTTATTAGACCAATAGCGCCCGAGCCAACCATCTAGCAGGCGCTTCTCTGGATCTGAGGAGTTAAAACCACTGAGCCAGATATCGGTCGAGCGGAAGTGGGACAGGTTTGGATTTTCATAGCCCGCGCCTTGAACAATGGCAAGGCGTCCGTCTTCGAACATCTGCGGAAACCCGTAACGATCCTTCGGCGCAAGCGAAGGGTGCATGTAGACCCGTGATAGCACATTGATGGCCTTTTCCTTCGGAACGGCAATCGTTGGCCTGATCTTGTAGTATTCCGGATCATCAACTGGCAGGATGGTATTAAGTCCATCATTACCACCAAACAACTGAATAACGATCAGGATACGATCATCGTCAGCTTGGAGTTGTTGTTGAAGTTGAAACGGAGAGAATGCACGAAGTGGCACACCCCCGAGCACTTGGGTCCCTACAGCTGCTGCAGCGGTAGTAGCGAGAAAGGAGCGACGTTTCATCGGGTAACCTTTACAATCAAGTTCAGTGATAGGGGGCTTAACACAGCTGGAAGTCAGGCGCAACGGCCATGGCCTTCAGCAAAAGTTTAAACGAGCGCGAGGCACTGCCAGCCTGTTGAAGCTTTTCAGCCCATGTATAATCTGGCTGACCTTCCAGGAGCGTTGACTTGTAATATGCAAGACGTTCATTACTCACGGCCACAGGCAGCATATACTTTGCTACGTGCGCCACGAACTTGGCGGGTTCGTCGTACTCCGGAAACTCTTTGATAAACTCCAGAGCCTTTGCATCTGGAATACTATCGATGGCACGCTTTGCAAAATCACGACGTCGTGGATATGTGTTCGTTGAGATCCATGAACGATAGCCTGGCCATCCAGCAACATTTGGTGGATCGAACATTGTCTGGTCCATCGTGCGCACCCAACCTTGCGGATCAAGTGCAACGATCTGTCCGTCGTCCAGACGAAGCTGTTTCATCAACGACGTTACATACTCAACAGGCGTTTTGATTTGAGCGCCACGAAGAGCCGGATCGAAGAAATGAGCACTTGTGAGAAGCTTGCGGAAGAGCGGACGCAGCTTGAAGTCATTCGCGCGGAATTCCGCGGCCAAATCGTTAACGATTTGTGGATCTGCCTCGCCCCCTGAGCTATAGACAAAGAACAAGTAGGCCTTTCTCGCCATAAACCGCGAAATAGCCTCTGGACGCACACGGAAGAGGATGTTGATCAGCTCGCGTACTTCTTCGTTCTTCACCTGGAATGCTGTGTTGTTATCAGCAGTACGCGCAGGGATGGTAACACCCATGAATTCTTTTGCTCCGGTATCATGCTTGTTGGCATCAAACCAGGAGATGTACATGCCGTTTGGAGCTGGCTGGTCGTTGTAGCGCGACGCCTTCCAGCCGGTCAATACACGTGCCGCTTGCTGAACATCGCCCTCTGTGTACCATCCAATTCCCGTCGTATAGAGCTCCATAAGCTCACGAGCATAGTTCTCGTTAGGTCGCCCTACCTCGTTATATGTACCGCCCAGATAATGCAGCATGGCATTGTCGAGGGTCATATCCAGGGCCATCTGCCGGAAATCGCCCATACGGTCGTTCCGCAGAAGGTTGTACTGGTTATAGATCGTTTGAGGAACCAAGTACTGTTCATCAAAGCTGAATTCTGATGTCCAGTGACTCATCCAAAAGAGTGTGATCTTTTCAATCGCAGTTGTATCACGCACCATTGTTTGCAGCCACCAGTTCGAGAGCTTCGAATGATTGCCACGCCACCATGCTTCGATGGCAAACCGAGTTTGGAGGTCAGCACCTTGAGGGTTTTCCGTGTATTCGACCATCTGACCTGAAACCGGGTCGCGCCACTTGTTGAACTGCATCGGTTTGGCATGGTCCGCCGGCGTGTCAGGTCCAAGCAATGCATCGACAACTTCTCCAGCAGTCTTGCCTACAAGTGCTTGCGCTTCCGGCACGGTGATGCCAAAGCTTAGCCGACGATACAAGTGGTAGATATCATCCAGCGTAAGAGGAGTTGTGTACTCCTCAAGTCCACCTTGGATATTGAGCGGCGCCCCATCGAAGGGTCCTGGTCCACGAACAGATGTGCGTGCAAGGTTGGTAAAGAGTTCTCGTCTATTCATCGTACCCTCAGTGGAGTAGTGATTTGCAACGAAACAGTTCGGCAGTAGAACCTGCCTTCTGGAAGTGAATTGTCGTAAGGAATCTGATCTGGTCCCACGCCCCTAACCTCTTGAATCTCTAGCGAAGGGGCTATCGAACGTACGAAACTTTCTACAGATTTTGCACGGTCAAGTGAGAGTTCCATGTTGTGGTCTCGTTCTCCGAGTTTATCGGTTGTACCGACGATGCGAGCAGTGCTTCCCTGACCGGTGGCGGCCTTGACAACACGTTGCATCATTTCACGATTCTGCTCGGAGATGTCGGACTTGTCAAAGTCAAAGACGATGAGACTTAACCGGCTAACCTCGTAGTTGCTGATCGTCTTTCGCAGAGGGAACTCCGCTCTTGCGACAGCAGGCTCACGGTCGATCTGCTCGACGGAGAGCGTCGCAACCAGCGTATCGACGGCCCCGGCAACAGGACCAAGCTTGTTGGTCATCTCCTGAGAGAGATCAAAGGAAAGCACCTCAGGCGGCAAAAGCTTACCGCTCTTTGCTCCGACGACCGCTCCATCATGCACTACCGAAAGATTCCATCGCTCAGCACGCTCTGGGTTACGAATCGATGTGCTGAAATCGTGACGTGGCTGCACAGGCACGTACTCATTGAAGCGAGTGTGAACTACTGGCCCCAGAAGCGCTTCCTCATTCGACGTAAGCTCAACGCGACGATTCTCCGCAGCACCCTCTGTGTACGTCTGGCGCGATGGATTGGTTGGCTTGGCCGCCGCACGCACGATGAGCCTGTCCGCAGGGACGTTCCATCGGGAACGCAGGTAGGCAGCGGTGTTCTGGGCGCGAGATGTGGCAATTGCTGCACGTTCATCCGGCGTAGCCCCCTCGCCTGCATCTGTTGTACCTGTTATGATCAGCTTTGCTCCTGCCATAGACCGCATGCGAGCACCAACAATGTCAAGCATGCGGTAGTATATCGGTAGCGTCTCTTTTTGCAGCCCCTTTTCATCAAACGAGCCTGTTGCGTCGGTAAATGTGTACTTATCTGCCAATTCAACAGACGCAGAATCGAAGAAGAGGTATGGCAAAAGCGGGAAAGTCTGTGTAACGACCGTCTCGCGAATCTCCAGTGGTGCTGTAGACAGCGATGCAATCACTGCTGGCGCTGGCTCTGGTTCAGGGATGCGCTCAACAATTGGCTCTGGTTCTGGCGCTGGAGGAGGTGGCGGTGGAGGAGTCTGATCTTCATGCATACGATAGCGAAGACCAATGCCAATGCCTATCCACGACTGATTCCAGGTTGTAGAACTCGTAACCGAGTTTATGCCATAGCGATAGGAGATCTCTGGAGCTACTTCGACCGACGTTGTCATGTCGTAAACAAATCCAATGCCGCCCCCTACTCCCAGAGACGTGCCGAGTCCGGGGAAGTCGCCTTGTCCAGTGGTGCGAATCTTGCGTCCATCGGGGAAGAGCACTGCGTCTGGACTAACGATCTCTTCTGTCTGGTTGTAGGTACTGTTAACAAGCGGATTGCCGGCATCGAATGTCGCACGAATGAAGATTGGCAAATCAGCAAGCGGACGAGACCGAATGTTGAACTCAAAGGCCACGTAACCAAGGGTGCTCTCAAAGACATTTTCCCGCACCATGGGCACGTACTTCTGCGAGATTGGATCAAGCACTTCAAAGCCAGCCTGCGTGTTGACGCTTAGGCGCGATGGACGTTGTTGAAACGTAAGCCCTGCTCCGAGTTCAAGAGCGTCCCCGAGTATGGCATAATCCCCTGTTAGACTCGCAAAAATCCCTGGCGACACTCCGTTGGAGAACGCACCGCAATCAGGGTCTGTAGAGCTGAAGATCACAGGTATCGTCGACGAGTTTTCGACACGAAGGTACCCCCCGCGCATCCCGATCGACGTTGTCTGGGACTGTAGAAACAAGCTAGCGAAACACAACACCACAGCAACAGTGGCCGTAACTCTCATGTTGATCCCTCGTGCAGTTTACGCATGCGATGAATGCCGTGGGGCACAGCGCATGATCTCGTGCGTGAAACTACTGTAAATGCCGACGTGAATCAACTAGCAAATCGATCTGATGCAGGAAAGATTTACAACGCAACCAAACGGATCATGGAAACAACTCCAAAACCTACGACGGTGGCGGCCATAAGACGTTGGACAAGCGTAAACGTGCTCTGCGGAAGACGGCTCCTGTATCGAAGAACGATGCTAACGAGTGTTACGAGCCATAGAACGTTGCCAACTCCGAATCCCAGAGAAAACAGCAGCCGGTCAAGAAGCGAGGGACCCACGAGCCCCATACCCAGTATGTAGGCGGTCATCACGAGGAGAGACGGGATGAACGTTGGGTTGGCAAGATTTGCCAGTGCATAAGCAACACCTGTCATGAACGGACGCGTCCCTTTGATGTGTGCTTGGCGATCGTCTTCACCAAGCGAAAGCTCTACTGGATTTCGGAACTGATAGACTCCCACACCGGCTATCGCGACCGCTACAATCATTGCCAGGAGCATTGCACCAAGACTCTGCGAGGCATCAAAATGCAGCAGCGAGGCAACACCGACCGAGGCAGACATTGCAGCAAGGCAGTAGATCATATCGAAGAGTCCTGCACCCAGGGCAAGCATCCTTGAAGCGTTTCTGCCCTGTCGAAGCCCTGTTCGCGCAGCGGCCATGCCGATTGGTCCCGGCGGAATTGCCAGCAGGTAACCAACAACGAGTCCAACGATGAGCGCCATCATGATTCAAGAATACAGCTAAATTCCCAGTTCAACATGTAACGACATCTATGAACTCTGAGCAACACCCAACCTCTACGGCACTACTCCCCAAACTTGGAATCTTTGCCACAACGTCCCTCGTCGTTGGTGGTATGATCGGATCCGGAATCTTTCGCAATCCATCGGCAATGGCCGAGTTTCTTCATTCACCGCACCTTCTCATTCTTGTGTGGGTTGTTGCGGGGGTCGTAACGCTCTTTGGAGCGCTCACCAATGCCGAGGTTGCTGGCCTGATACCGATCACTGGCGGACAATACCAGTACTTCCGCGCGATGTATGGCGAGTTCGTTGCATTCCTCTACGGATGGGCACTTTTCGTTGTGATCCAGTGCGGATCGATCGCATCAATTACGTTCGTGTTTGCAGAGTACGTCGATACACTCATTCCACTCTGGAACCTTCCAGAGGATGTCTGGGAATCTTGGGCGATACACCTTCCCTTTGCTACGATCTTTCCGCTCAAGAGCATCGGTATCAAGTTGTTAACGATATCGGCAATTGGTTTGCTCACGATCGTAAACATTCGAGGTGTGCGCGAAGGGGGCTTTGTGCAATCGCTCCTCACATCGGCTAAGATTGCGGCGATGCTCTTCCTTGTTGCATTTGCGTTCCTGAGTCCAGCAGGATCAGTGGCCAACATCACAGCACCTTCTGCAACAGCTGTGCCGGTTGGTTCGGCTCTGATGTTGGCTCTCGTGATGGCCATGAATAAAGCGCTTTGGTCGTATGATGGCTGGAACAACCTAACGTATGTCAGCGGCGAAGTAATCGATCCACAGCGAACTGTACCCCGCTCGCTGATCCTCGGCACTATCATCTGCATCAGCGTCTACGTGCTGATCAACCTTGCCTATCTGATGATCCTGCCCATCGATCAGTTATCTGCCTCGACTCTTGTTGCGCGCGATGCCGCCAACATGATGCTCGGGTCTGCTGGAGCAACATTTGTGAGCTGGGCCGTGATCATTTCGACAATTGGCACATCCAACGGCACCATTCTTGCAAGTTCGCGCGTGTATTACAGCATGGCAAAGGAGCGCATGTTCTTTGCATCCGCTGGACGTATCAACGAGCGATTTCAAACGCCTGCTCGGTCGCTTACCTATCAGTTTCTTTGGACTTCTGTGCTTGTGATGTCCGGCACCTTCGACATCCTGACAGACATGCTCATCTTCGTAAGCTGGGGCTTCTACGCACTCGGCGCATATGGCGTGTTTATTCTGCGCAAGAAAATGCCCCATGCCGAAAGACCATATCGAACATGGGGCTATCCTGTTGTGCCAATCTTGTTTATCGCGTTTGCCGCAGCGTTCCTTGTCTACAGCGTTGTAGCAGACTTGCAGCGGTATGACGAAGGAATGAAAGCGTTGGCTGTTTCACTTCAGCAAGGGGCAGGCACCCCAGCTTCAGATCCTGTGATCATCAACTCGCTGTGGGGAACAATCCTGATGCTTACTGGGGTGCCGTTCTACGCTTACTTCCGTCGCTTACAGAAGAATGCCCAATGAGACCTGCATAAAGGCCATCTCAGGCTCTCCGGCTCTACGTACGAATTGATTGCTCCAGATCTTTTTAAACTCGAGATGCGGCTGAATTCCGAGCAGGTCCAAGCCAACCGATAACCCGAGTGCGGCCCCAACATCGTTGCGATCGTAGTCAATGTTGTTGATGTTGATATCGTATGGCTTGAGATCATCAGCATTCGAAGACAAACCAACGGAACGATATGTATAGACCATCTCACCCGAGACACCAACACGGA
Source organism: uncultured Melioribacter sp. (assembly GCA_964484755.1). Classification (GTDB taxonomy): domain Bacteria; phylum Bacteroidota; class Ignavibacteria; order Kapaibacteriales; family Kapaibacteriaceae; genus UBA10438. The sequence goes on from CAZAGH010000015.1 coordinate 29,862, forward strand.
CGATTGTATTGATCGGGAACCAAACGGCACCGGCCGTCACAGGGACGTAGCTCGAAGAGGTCAGAAACGTAGGTATCTGCACACCGGCAATCACAACACGTTGTTCCTGGTTGCGAAAGAAGTTGACTGATGCTGTTCCTTGGAGACTGAAACTCTCGGACAGCCCGACACGAACCTTTGCTCCGAAGTGTGAACCAGTAGAACGAGCGGCACTGTATGAACCTTGAACACCATCCTGAACCAGCCCACGATAGACATTGCCTATGTCTGCGTCCGGCACGCTACCACCAAAGAAGATTCCGAGCTTGATTCCTTCTGCCGACCCAGCAGCCCGCATTTCTGTTGCTGTTTGTAGGCAGGCGATGCCAAGGATGATACATGTAAATAACGCCGTTTGCGTCCGTTTCATAGTCTGTCCAGGTAATTTGTTGTTGTTGTCCCGTGGTAAACTTAACACTTGGTAGTTTTGCACATATGAGAATACATCTTCCGATGATCTTGCTGACCATTCTTGGCTTAGCAACATCCATGCCAGCGCAGGTGATACCTCCATCGCGCATTGGCTTCTCAGCTGGTCTAACGATCAACTCGATATCACCATCGATTGCCGTCTGGCGGGGCACCGACTCCTTGAGCGGTGCACTAGCCCCTTTCCGGACATTAAATGACAGCGCTCGCTATACGAATTCGGGTACCGGTATTGGCGGTTCGTTTGGGGTAAGCGGTGGCGTGCCACTATCTCGTACAGTTCATCTGGCGGGGTCAATTGGCTATCATTCTTTACCAACTTCCATATCTACCGAACAACGAATTCCAACAGCAACAGCAACACATAACTTGTCGCTGTTCTCGTCGCTGCTGCAGATTGCACCGCAGGTAGAACTCTACGGGCTGTTTGGCGACGTATCGCTGCATCCGATCGTTGGACTCGACATTGGCATCCCTCTCTCAACAACAGAATCACGCAACACAACAGTGAATGAGCAGAATACCAATGCCGATCAGGTGATCTCACAGGATGCGCAGATATCAAGTCCATCAACGCGTACCGCATTGTTGCTTGGCTTTGGATATACATTCAAGGTGGACTCAAACATGTTCGTGCAACCGCACATCACGTACAGTCACCCACTTACGAACATTTCGAGTGCTGCAGCGTTCACACCCACATCGATTGCTCAGTTACGTCTGGGTGTGTCGGTGTTTTTAGGCTTCACGTCGAAGGAGACCATTGCCGAATCCAAGACTCCCCTTACCGGGTCCATGGAAAAGATCACTGGCATCGACAACGAGAATCGTGAAATACTAGTCTCATCGATCAATGTTGAAGATGTGCGCTACAATGAAATGTTCCCTCTCGTCCCCTATATCTTTTGCAATGAAGGGGGCTTGCCAGACGAGACACAGCAGTACGCCAACTACTCGACCCTGAGTGGCAGTTTTGCTGTAGAGTCTCTTCCGCTTGATGCTTTTGAAGTGAATAAGAACTTGCTCAACATCGTAGCTCAGCGCATGAAGAAGTATCCTCAGGCTGCGCTCACGATTACTGGTACAACAGATGGAAAAAAAGAATCCGCTGACAAGAGCCTCGCCCTAACACGTGCAGAATGGGCTAAGTCGTATCTCACGGAGCAGTGCAGTATCGAACAAGCGCGGATTCTTGTGAAGTCAACAAACGTACCGATGCGTCCATCGTCATTCAACGATCCTGATGGCATTGTTGAAAACCGGCGGGTCGAGCTTTCGTCTAATGTTCCTGATGTGCTTGCACCGGTGCTGCTTACGGCCGATAACCAGCGAGTTGCCAACTACGATGTGATTGTGTTCTACCCATCGATCAGCGATGACAATATCCAGTCGTGGTCGCTCAACGTCACGCAAGCCGGACGGAACCTGCGCACGCTGAATGGCAATGGCAAGCCACAGCCTATTCGCTGGGCTATGCGTGCAAATGAACTTTCGGCGGCGCAAGTACCTGTTGACTATGATCTGACCGTGCGTCGAGCCGATGATGACTCACTGGTCATTGCTGGGTCGATTCCGGTAGATTACATTTCAAGTGTTCGTAAGAAGACTGAGAACTTGCCAGACAAGACGGTGGATAAATACTCACTTATCCTTTTCGACTTCGACAAAGCAACGCTCGGCGAGGAAAATCAGCGTATTCTTGAACAGATGGTTCTTCCTAGCATCTCAGCATTGTCCAAAGTGAGCATTGTTGGCTATTCCGATAGGATTGGCAACGACGACTATAACATGAAGCTCTCTCGGGAACGCGCAGAGTCGGTTCGAGCGTTTCTACAGGGTCGGGCACGCGATGCACGTTTCTACACGATGGGTGTGGGCGAGATTACTGAAGTGTTTTCGAACAACTCCCCCATCGGACGTCAGCTATCGCGCACGGTGCAGGTCATCGTGGAAACGCCACGACGATAACCTTTTTATTCATCTGCACTTCTTAGGGTCGTTGTGGACTACAAGTATCTCATGAACATTGATTCTCCGGAAGATCTTCGAAAGCTTCCCGAGACAGAGCTTCGAACTGTTAGCGATGAGGTACGCGAGTACCTTGTTGACACGATCACAAAAGTCGGTGGGCACTTTGGTGCTGGTCTGGGTACAGTAGAGCTTACCGTTGCTCTGCATTACGTGTTCAACACGCCCCATGATAAGATCGTGATAGACACGGGTCACCAAGCCTACCCGCACAAGATCCTAACCGGACGACGCGATCAGCTCCACACAATCCGTCAGAAAGGCGGCCTCTCTGGCTTTCTGAAACGCAGCGAAAGTATGTTCGATGACTTTGGTGCAGGCCATGCAACAACGTCGATCTCTGCTGCGCTCGGAATGGCTGCAGCCCGCGACCAGCTCAAGGAAGATTACCGTGTCGTAGCAGTCATCGGAGATGGTGCTATGACAGGGGGCTTGGCATACGAAGCAATGAACAACTGCGGTGTGATCAAGAGCGATATTCTCGTTGTCCTGAACGATAACAACATGTCGATCGCACCAAACGTGTGGGCGCTTTCAAACTACTTCTCAGAACTCTTTGCTTCAGAAAGGGGCAAGCGTTTACGCGAGACGATCGGTTCGATGACGGACAAGATGGATGGCTTCGGCGATCGCATTAAGTCGCTGGCACATCGTATCGAGGGTGGCATGAAGGCCGTCATCACACCAGGCATGCTTTTTGAAGCATTGGGCTTCCGGTACTTCGGCCCAGTAAACGGACACAACGTCAACCAACTTGTCACGATGCTCCAAGGCATTCGCGACATGAAGGGACCGATCCTGCTTCACACTATCACACAAAAAGGCAAGGGGTACGGTCCGGCCGAACGCGACAAACAATTCCTGCATGCCATCGGCAAGGTAGACAAGATCACGGGCAAGGCCGTTCAAGCTGCCAAGCCTGCTGTTGCGCCCCCTCCAACCTATCAAAAAGTCTTTGGCGATGCGATGGTCGAGATCATGTCGACCAACCCCAAGGTTGTGGGCATAACGGCTGCCATGCCTGATGGCACGGGGCTCGACATTGTTCAGAAGAGTTTTCCATCGCGCGTGTACGATGTAGGCATTGCTGAAGGCCATGGCGTAACGTTTGCTGCCGGTCTTGCAACTCAAGGTGTTGTTCCTGTTGTCGCGATCTACAGTTCCTTCCTGCAACGTGCGTTTGATCATATCGCTCACGACGTAGCATTGCAGCATTTGCATGTGGTCTTTGCTCTCGACCGTTCAGGTCTTGTTGGAGCCGATGGTCCAACGCACCACGGCGTGCTGGACCTTGCATACCTGCGCATCATCCAAGGCATGGTAGTGATGGCTCCAAAGGACGAACAGGAACTTCGCGACATGCTCTACACGAGCATTCATTCGTACACATCGGGTCCACTTGCCATTCGTTACCCACGCGGCAACTCTGTGGGTGTGCCTATGCGCCCTATGCAACCAATTGAGATCGGAAAGAGCGAGACACTGCGCACAGGTTCAGACGTTGCTCTCATTGCCATCGGCAACATGGTTGCAAAGGCCGAGCAGGCTGCAGAGTTATTGGCCGCCGACGGCATCTCTGCTGAAGTTGTCAATGCACGCTTCGTTAAGCCCCTTGACACGGCAATGATCGACGATATCGCCAAGCGCGTCGGACGCATCATCACCATCGAGGATGGTCAGATTCAAGGTGGATTTGGAAGCGCTGTCGCCGAACACATCGCGCAGCATCACCATGAAGGCGTTGACCTACTCATGCACGGCATCCCAGACATCTACGTAGACCACGGAACACAAGATGAACTCTATGCGGAACTTCGTCTTGATGCCAAGGGCATCGCAGACGTTGCGAAGGACTTTCTTGGTTCGGTCGTTATCCGCACGGTGGTAACAGATTACTGATGACAGATTACTGATGACAGATGACAAATGACTGATGACAGATGGCTGGTGACTGATGACTGGGAGTCATTCCCGCGAAAGCGGGAATCCATGAAGCGGGATTACATCGTTTCTCGCTTTCGCGGGGAAAGCAATCCTCGATACGTCATCGGTAATTCGTAATTAGTAATTAGTAATTCGTTTTTCCTAACTTTGCGCCTCCCGATCCCGTAGCTCAGCTGGTAGAGCATTTGACTTTTAATCAAAGGGCCTTGGGTTCGAGTCCCAACGGGATCACTCCAGACAGTCACCGTTCTTCGAGATCGGCCATGTGTCTAGAGACTAAGCCTTACTGCTTCGGTAGTGGGGCTTTTTGTTTTTCACCCATTCTATAAGGGTTTTCAAACAATGCAGTAGAAAAATGTCACTAGTTTCTGGCTACTTAATTGCAGCTACTGGGGACCATAAAAATGTACCCCTATGAAGAGCTATAATTCTTTTACCTACTACGGGTATTGGCTGCCTCGAATTAAGTTCTCTGTGCGGTTTAGCCTCCGTATTCAGGGGCAATC
>CAZAGH010000016.1:0-12515 GCA_964484755.1 uncultured Melioribacter sp.
TTCTTCATTATTGTCTTCGCTCCGCTTCTGAATAAGGTATGGGGCTGGCAGCGCTCACAGAAGTCAGAACCGTCTTCGATTGTGAAAATGGCCATCGGTTGCGGTTGGATGGCGCTGGCGTTTCTGTTGATGATGTTTGTAGCCAACATTGCACAGGGCGACACAAAGATCAATCTGCTTTGGGTTACGAGTGTAGTTCTGCTCTTTACAATCGGAGAGTTGTATCTATCACCGATTGGTCAGGCTATGGTATCGAAGGTAGCCCCTGCGCGCATGGTAAGCATGTTCATGGGTGTCTGGTTTCTTTCGAGTTTCTTCGGAAACTATCTCGCTGGTTTCATCGGCGCCTACTACGACAAGATGAGCAATCAGAACTACTTCGCGATCATGGTAGGTATGAGTTTGTTGGCAGTGGTAATGTTCCTCGCCCCATACAAGAAGCTTGCAGTGTGGATTGAGAAGAAGGCATAGTATTTTCCCAAAACACTTTGGCGGAGGTCTTATGAAAACATCACGCATTGTACTTGCGATCATCGCACTTGTATCGATCGCAGTAGCTGGTGCAAGTGTTTATGCTACAAGCGATACGGCAGCATGTCCGTCATGCGAAGCTTGTCCGTAATAACACACAAACGCATCTATCAACCAGAGCTCGTGGGTCGTACTCACGGGCTCTTGTTGTATGTATGAAATTCGTGACGCTTGTAGGTATGGACAACAAACTTTGCGAGATTTGTTTCGTGCCGCTACGCAAGCAGCGGCGTTTGTTTTTTGCACAAAGGTTCATGCATGCGCCACCTTTACACACTCTGCACATACGTGTGCGCGCTTGGTTGCTACATTGCGGTTGTTTCCGTGATGCCAACGCAAGCTTTCGGACAAGATTCCGAACACTCTGATCCATTTACACTGGACGATCCGAAAGAATGGCATGAAGCCTTTGTGCCAGCACCGTTTGGTGTGATAGGATATGGTAACCTAGCGTTGACGGGTATGCCGGAAGAAGGGTCGAGTTACCAGAACCCTATGCGTGCTGGCTTAATGGTTTATTACGATGCATGGCAGGCAGCATTTGAGATGCGTCCAGAAGCGACCTATGTGCGGCTCATGCAGCGCACCGTTGGTCGCGACGGACATGTTGCAGCGTTCATAGAATATGGCTGGGCAACGGCTAATGCTCAAATAGAACAAAGCTATTCGGGCGCAATCACCCCGTTATCGATTAGTGAGACACGCACAGGTATGGGGCTCTCGGTTCGGTCAGGCAGTTCCGATAACGTAGGCGCTCGCTTCATATTCGATTTCGCAGTTGGCCTGTTAGACAGACAAATCAACGACGATGGCTATACAATGAGTGACGAGAACAATATTTACTACACGACACAAATCGGCGTACTCGCTCGTTTTCCCATGGGTTCATTCGTAGTCAATGCTGGACCTTACCTTGAACTGGGCAGTGGCATGTTGACGTATTCAAGTGTACCGGGCGCTATCCTTGTGGGTGAAGCATATGCGCGTATTGGTCTGCAATTTGAAGTGGCTCTTAATCTCAACCGTCCAAGCTATCTGACAGGTGCACAATGAGAAATACAACGATGATGAAGTTCGCACTTGCGTCGATCTATGCTACGGTTACCCTCGCCCTCAGTGGGTGCTATGGGCTTGCTCTTCATGAAAAGGGTATGCACTATCAGACAGAAAAGGTTGCGAACCTCGATGCAATGAAGTTTAAGAAGATTGGTGTCTATGCTCTCTCTGAAGGTAAAGCGCAATCACTAACTGGCGTCCAGATGGGTGGTTTATATATCGCTGGTATCTGGCCTTTTTACATTGTACCGTTTCCATATACAGGTGCGCTGGTAACGCGTCCTAACGCTACAGATCCGTATGGTTTTACGCCGAGTAATTTCCCTGACAAGATTGAGATACCGTTCAAGATCAAGACAGACTCTTCGAATGCAGGGCCAAGCTTTGAGCTTGCTCTTGCAATGACGAAGCAGCTTGAAGAGCGCGGATATGAAGCAGAGGCCGCAACAGACGTCCCGCACAGGGGGTATGTATCGAGCGACCAGATCATGGCACATGCAAAGAATGCAGGGTACGATGCTGCCTTCATGATGACGTACACTCTATACAAGCGTTGGCAGCGATTGGCCGGTACAGAAACCTCACAGACATGGAATACGCGTACCACGGTCATTAACGTGAAGTACACTGAGGGTTATCTCTACGTACCGAGCGTTGCCTTGGTGGACGTACAGACGGGTAAGATCCTATGGAGTTCGGCGTACTATGGCATCGTATCCAATGCACACACGCCGAACTTTGCTAATCAATCACTGAGCATTGCGGTCAATGCTGCCATCACAGAGACTGGGCGTGACACCTATGTTGCAGCTGCAAAGTCTGCAGTAGAGAACATCTTCAACCCACAGTACTGGAAGGGCTCATACAAGCCATTCCCAGCACCAAAGCAGCGTAAAGAAGGTGAAAAGTTTGACTTCTAAGTCGGTGTTGATAGTGTTGGTTACGCTCTTGCTCGTTGTTGAGCAGGGGGCTTCACAGACAATGGACGCGTCAGCGCTGAGCTCTGCCTATGCAGCAGCAGCTGATAAGTGCAAGAAGTCGGTCGTGAGTATTAACGTTGGACTTAGTAAGGTTACACGTAAGCGACTGAAACACTTCGAGGAATATGTCAACCGGTCGGGTGGCTCAATAAGTCCTGGCGAACTACCCGAAGGCAGCGTTGGTTCAGGCGTCATCATTAGTACTGATGGTTACATTCTAACGAATGACCATGTAATCGATGATGTTAACGAGGATTCGATTCTTGTTACACTACATGATGGCCGCCGATACTTCGCAGATGTAATTGGTTCTGATCCATCATCAGATCTTGCGCTGTTGCGTATCTATGCACAGAACCTACAGGCGGCTACGATTGCGAAGCCAGAATCAGTACGTCTCGGCGAACTCGTCATCGCTATCGGCAGTCCACTTGGCCTGAAGTTCACCGTCACATCAGGTGTTGTCTCGGCACTCGTTCGCGATGATATCGACGATGAAGGGTATTCTGTCAAGAAGTACATCCAAACAGATGCTGCAATCAACCCCGGAAACTCAGGGGGCGGGCTGTTTCGCATACAGGGGGACTTGGTCGGTATCAATACGGCCATCCTTTCAAAGACAGGGTTCAATATTGGTTATGGCCTCGCCTTGTCGACAGATCTCGTAGAAGCGGTTTATGCCGATCTCCGCGAAGATGGAAAGATCTCTCGTCCAAGTCTTGGTGTGTCTGCCCGTTCTGAGAGTCTCGACTCCGCACTTGCAATCGATCGTCACAGCGTTGATGAAGCCGTGATTATCGACAAGGTCAAGCCAGGGGGCGCGGCCGAAAAGGCAGGACTCAAGGTAGGTGATATCATCCGGTCGTTTAACGGACTACCTGTCCGCACACGTGACAACGTCATACAGCATATGGCCATGTTCCGTCCTGGTCAAACAATTGTTGTTAGTCTAGGCAGAAATGGTGACACCATCTCGCTGCCTGTAAAGCTCGACACCTTAGAGCTGCCGTTCAAACAACGTGAGCGCGATACACCAAGGCGTCCATACATTGGAATGAGCCTCCGAAGCGATGGGGCTACTCTTCTTCTCGAGAAGGTTAAGCGATACGGACCAGCTGATAACGCTGGTCTTCAGGACGGTGATGTCCTTGTTTCAATCAACGGTGCCGAGGTTACATCAGCCGCCGAACTTACGCGGGCTGTTGCATCGACGAAACCAGGTGATGTGCTAACCATCGTTAGCAGTCGCCGCGAAAAGAAGGTCACGAGCACCCTAGTTGTTGGAGCTAACTAGCCCCTTTGCTCATCACACACAAAGCGTGATAACGTGATCTTGATACGTGCGATAGTGCACATTCGCAGAAAAGCCTGCTGGTAGCTGGCCCAGAGTTCGCATCGATGATATCTGGACGGTATTGGGAGTGCTTGCAGGACTCACGAAAACATCTGTGAAATCGATTGTTGAGCCGATTCTGTGGAAGTAGGCTTTGTAGAAGGCCTCCTTGCTCGAGAACAGAAGTGTCGCATGCATTGGTGTTCTGTCATCTTTGACTTCGTCTGGCATAGAACAGACTGACAGCACATCATTAACGTATTCAGCTGAAATGACGCGTTCAATATCGATGCCTAGGTGTTGACGCTGCGCTGCCAGAGCAACTGCCGCGCATGCGATATGACAGGTGTGAGCTATAGATCCAACAAGGTCTGTTGGCCAGATGGGCACGCCGGCATTGTCTCTGTGAACACGACCTGTGTTTCCTGTAAGGGTCTTGATCGCATACTCGGCACACAGCCTACCCGTCATGTATTCACGCTGACGCTGCACGTTGCATGCGATGATGTCTTCGGGAAGCGACGTATCTGTAGGGATATGATGTTCCGAAACGATAGGGAGTGCAACGACGCAAATGTCGCTACACTCCGGGAACACGATCGTTTGAAAGGGGGCTGCCACCTATGCAAAGAACCCTTCACGCTTGAGATAGGCTACGTAGGTGGCAACCCATCGCGGATACGATGCTGTTGTATCGATGCCAACCTTACGTAGATGTGCAATGGTGTTCTGCTGTATTACCGGAACATCAGGATGTGATAGATCGCCGGTGTAAAAGTCCTTAATCTGTGCAAGACCGTTTGATGCGTCGAGGCTGGTAAGTCTCTGTTGCCAATGTTTCCAGTCCTCTTGGGTTGCAGATATGCCATACGACGAAAGAAGTGCAAAGAACTCGCCCCATGACAACTTGTTCGGATTTGAGAGGTTGGCTACCACAAGACGTGATGGCGTTACAAGTGACAATGACACAATCGATGTTGCAAGAACGTCTACGGGTGTCATCTCGATCATTTGTGGCATGTCGGGATACACACCAAGTTCAAAACAGCCCTTCGTGAACATCCAAAAGTGGTTATTCTGGTAATTACTGTAACCAGTTGCCGAGTCGCCAGTGATGTTGCCTGCACGTGCAATAATCACAGGCAGGTTGTATTCACGAGCACAGTTTGCAATGACCTGCTCAGCTGTCCACTTTGTGAGGATATAGCCGTTGTCGACTGCTGGTCGGTTGTCTACGATATCTTCCGGTGATACACTAAGTCCGCTGATTGCCGTTGCGACAGACTCTGTAGAAACAAAGCAGAACTGTTTTCGCTTCTTCGTTAGTGCAAGCTCTAATAGTGTGCGCGTGCTGTCAACATTGGCGGCCTTCATTGTGTTGTAACTATGAAGGTGATGTACGAATGCGCCGCAATGCACGATGGTGTCTACCTCATTTGCAAGCTCTGCAATCTGTGCCTCATCAAGTCCAAGCATAGGTTCAGCCAGATCACCACAGATCACTTCTACATGATCCATACTGATTGTTATCCCAGCGGCGGAGGCACGCTTGAGAAGTTGCTCACCACCCTCTTCTGGTGATGATGTTCGTAGAAGACAGATAACCCGTTTGCAGCGTTGGGCATATTCACGAAGTAGGTAGATGCCAAGGAAGCCCCCTGCTCCAGTGAGAAGAACTGTGCTTGGGTCACTAGACATAGTAGATGGCGCAGCAGGGTCTGCGACGATAACGGGCTGCTGGGCGTCACGAACCGCGAGTTCAATGCTGTCGACCTCCATACCCTGGGCGAGCGCTTCAATGGTGGGCGCAGCGTAAAATGCCGAGATGCTAACCTGCACACCAAGAGTCTTCTTGAGTTCTGCTAGCATCCGAACCGCGAGCAGGGAGTTGCCGCCGATCCGGAAGAAACTTGTGTCGCGATCTACGCCGCGATAGCGAAGCATCTCCTCCCAGATGTCCGCGATCTGACGTTCCAGACCATCATGCGGAGGATTGATCGAGACCGTACCCGAGACTTCTGGTAGTGCCTTTCGATCAACCTTGCCGCTTGGCGACGCGGGAATCTCATCAATCCGGACGAAGAATGTTGGCACCATGTAATCAGGGAGAAAGCCTGTAGCATGTGTTCGGAGCTCATCTACATCGAGTTCTTGGTCAGCTCTGTAGTATGCTGCCAGATACTTGCCTTCCCCCTCACCTTTGACAGCACACACAACTTGTTCGATGCCAGGATACTTCTCAAGACAACTCTCGATCTCACCAAGCTCGATGCGGAAGCCGCGAAGCTTGATTTGCGAGTCGTTGCGACCAAAGAACTCAATCGTACCATCTGGTAGGAAGCGTCCAAGATCACCTGATGAATACATCAGTGCATAGGTCGAAGGTGTAAACGGATCAACAATGAATCGTTCGATTGTGGTCTCAGGCTTATTCAGATATCCTCGAGCCATGTTGTGTCCGCCGATGCAGATCTCGCCGATAGCCCCTTCTGGAACTGGCTGCCGCATGCTGTTGAGGATGTAGTTCGTGTATCCTGGTAACGACTTTCCGATCACACGATGATTGGACCCGGGTGCTATATGGCCGCCCGTTGACATAACTGTGATCTCTGTAGGACCATACAACGTATAGAGCTGAGTTTGCCCAGACCAATATTGCGCCGTCTGCTCTTCAAGAACATCGCCGCCATATCCAAGACACTTCATCGATGGAAGGGGCTCGCGGGGCATGTTTTGCAAAATGACCGGCGCAATCATTGTGTGCGTAACGTTCTCCTTGCGCAATGTTGCATGCATGAGGATAGGATCCTTCATCCCGGCTTCCGAGATCACAACAAGCGCTCCACCCATGAGCAGACATGAGAAGATCTGTAAGACACTTGCATCAAAGTTGACAGATGCACCGAGAGTACCGATTGATGTGTTGTTGTAGTTCAACACCTGGCTGGCGCCAATGATCATGCGTACAACAGAATGGTGCTCGATCATCACGCCTTTGGGGAGCCCCGTGGAACCCGATGTATGAATGATGTAGGCTAGTGATGTTGGGTCGATATGTGGCAGGGCGCTGGCTTCGCACTGCTGCAGTTCGAGTGGATCTACATAGTTGAGATGGCCGAGATCCATAGCAATAAGCTTTTCACGCGATGCGTGATCTGCAACGACTGTTGATACGCTTGCATTGTTGACGAAGTGCTGCACACGATCTACAGGATACGACGAATCTAACGGCACATAGGCACAGCCTGCCTTGATGATGCCCAGCATAGCGACGATCAGCGTATCGCTCTTTTGCATACTGAGTCCTATGCGATCACCAGGTATCGCATGCTGCATCAGACCGCTTGCAATTGCTGTGCTTAGCTGGTCTAACTCGTGATAGGTTAATCGATGGTCTTCATAGATCACAGCCGTGTTGTCCGGGTACGACGCAACCATCTCTGCGAAGCGCTGAGGTATTGATTGTTCGGGTACATCCACGTGTGGACCAACGGACATCGACATAACGCGAGCTTTCGCAGTATCCGTCATGTAGGACAGATCACAGATTCGTGCTTCTGTATGTTGCGCAGCAGAGGAGACGAGCGTTGTAAACACCTCGATAAAGTTTGTAATGCTCTCATCACGAAACAACGATGCGTCATACTCGATGCGTCCTTCAATGCTTCCATCAAGAGCTTGGTAGAAGATGCCTGTTATGTCGGCCTTAGAAGTCTTCGATGGCAACTCATCGGCCTTGTATGTTCCCGCTCCGATAGCCCCTTCCAGACCAATTCCGTTTTGTAGGCTGAATGTGACATTGATCTTTTCGAGACCATGCACATCAGCGTCGTGCGGACTTGCCACGAGGTGCTCTTTGTCATCGAGCATTTGTTTATGAACAGCAGAGACAAGCTCATGGAAGGTTGCTTTTGGATTAACTGACTGCACGAGAACGCCCATAGAGACGAACATGCCGTAGATCGACTCGCTGCCAGAAACGTCGCGTCCGGCATACGGATAGGTGCAGACGAGATCCTGCTTGCCGCACAGGCGCCAGAGCCACGTGAGATAGAGTGCAAACAATACTGGAGGGAGTGTCATCGAATGCTGATCTGCATAGGCCTTGAGTGATGCAACGATTGCAGCATCAAGGCGAATCGGAATCCATGCATTCGAGTCGGCTACACGCTGACGTTTATCGAATGGTAACTCAGTATAGGTGTCGAGTCCGCCGAGCTTCTTTTTCCAGTACTCCACAGATTCACTGTATGTTTCGCTACGAAGCAGATTTTCTGCCCAGGCATGGTAGTCCAGCCATGTGTGCTTTGTAGATATCGGCTCGCCTTGGTACCTGCGTGCGAGATCATCCAAGAAGATGTTGAGCGACCAACCATCAAAGATCGTATGGTGGATGTTCATCAAGATTGATGAGCCATCCTTCGGTGTGCAGATGATCTCGGCCATCCACAGTGGTGCCTTCGTCAAATCGAAGACATGACTGCGCAACTCCTCCGCACGCTGATTGATGATCTGTCTTGTTCCATCGCTGATTGAAATCGATGGAGGGGGCATGTCATGCGCTGTGATCCATGTTTCACCGGTATGCGATTCGAAGGCAGTACGAAAAATCGGATTTGCCTCGATCACCTCAGTAAGTGCTCGGCGAAGCTGAAGAGGATTGACATCGTTCGAAAAGTCGATGCGTACAACGATGTTATATGTTGTGTCGTCCGCGATGTGAAGCGACCGACTGAACATCAGGTCTACAAGACGATTCCGCAGTGCGGTACTTGTTGTGCCTGATGAGTCGAGAGCGGGCACATCTGACTTCGATACAGGAGCCCCTTGCACAACACGGGCAAATTCTTCCAGTATCGGCGCCTCAAAGAGCTGCTTGGGACGGATGTTGGTGCCGAGTCGTTTTGATAGTTCGTTACACGTCAATGCAGCAATCAGAGAATGTCCACCGATGTGGAAGAAGTTGCTTGCAAGCCCAATCTGAGAGACGGGGATGTTGAGATACGTTGCCCAGACGCTTGCAACCAACTGTTCTGTCTCGTCCATCTCATGCGTACTTACCAGTGCAGCATCTCCTGTTGGCATTGGAAGCCTTGTGCGGTCGATCTTGCCGCTGACATTTACCGGGAACTCGTCGATAGGAACCAGATAGGATGGAACCATGTACGGAGGCAGCTTCTTGGACAAACGCTCCCGCAGCGCATCAGGCGATAGGCCATGAGAGATATACCATGCTACGAGTGACCTTTGACCTCGCACATCAAATGCTCCAACGAAGACGCCGCGCACTTCCGGCTGTTCGCCGATCATCGATTCGATATCACCAAGTTCGATGCGGAATCCACGAATCTTTACTTGGAAGTCCATGCGTCCGAGAAACTCGATATCACCATTCGGCAGGAAGCGCCCTAAGTCACCGGTATGGTACATGCGTCCAGGTGCATACGGGTTAGGGCGAAACTTCGTTGCAGTGAGCTCTTCTCGGCCGAGATACTCTCGAGCTACGGCTGGTCCACCGATGACGATCTCACCTATGCCACCGAGTGGACACAGATTCTCATTATCGTCGAGGATGTATGTGGTGTACCCCTGAACAGGTTTACCCAGTTGGTTTGACGCCTTGTAGCCTTCCATATGGTTAGCATTGCAAAAGACCGTGGCCTCTGTTGGACCATAGATGTTGATCAACTCAACCATCTTTGACCAATAGCGGACGGTATCTTCATCCATTGCCTCGCCCCCTGCAAACACAACCTGCAAGTCGGAAAGAGGTCTGCGTGGGAGCAGGCGTAGCATTGCCGGTGGCAGGAATGCATGCGTAATGTGTTGGTTGCGAAGTAATGCAAACACGGCCTCAGGATCCGTGCGCTCTTCAGCCTGCGCTACGATCAACTCACCGCCATGAACGAGTGGCGAGAACAACTCGAGAATGCTTGCATCAAAATTGATCGATGCAAACTGCATCCATCGCGTGCCGTGCCCACGATCCCAGCGTCCGTGTAGCATAGCATCAAAATGGGCAAGCATTCCACGCTCAAGAACAACACCCTTTGGCTTACCAGTGGTACCGGATGTATAAATCACATAAGCCGTTTTAGACCCCACTTCTGCAAGGGGCTTGGGCGCCGGCATCGGCTGCGGAGAACTGAGAATCTCGTCAATATCGAGCGCTGGCACTTCTGGCATGATCTCGGCAACATGCGCCGTTGATGAATCAAGAATCACAGCGGCCAACTTTGAATCACCGGCTATGAAGCTCAATCGCTCTGCCGGCATTGTTGGATCAAGTGGTAGATAGGCTGCTCCGGCGGCAAGAACACCATAGAGTGCCTCGACCATCTTCTCACTCCGCGTCAAGCAGATTCCTACAATTGGCTCGATGGTGTTGCGGGTGAATGGTTCAAGATGGTGAGCGATAGAGCCCACATCATTGTAGACTTCCTCATAGGTAAGCGAACGTGTACCACATCGAAGTGCTGTGGACATTGGATTGGCAGCAGCTGACTTGGCGAAGTTGACAAGCACATCCTCTGCTTTACGCGGAAGTGCTCCGCCGTCTGCAAACATGAGGGCCGTTTCACGTTGGTTCTCATTGGTCAGCGTAAGCTGCTCGATCGGAAGATCCAGTTCATGAGGTAGGTGTTCCAGCATGACAAGAAACTGCTCCATGGCAACGCGAACGCCCGCAGCTTCTTGTGCCGACCTTGCCATGCAGGCAAACGTCAAAACATCGTGTTGATCAAAGAGGATTGATACATCCTCTGAGCCCAACGTCATCGAATACCGTGGAAGAATTGATGTTGACAGACCATCGATGTATCTCAATGAAAAGGGCAGAGCGCTCTTATCAAATAGTACATTTGAGGGGGACGTAAACGAAGGATCGCGTCGGAGCAGCTCTTCAAAAACATCATCTGATGGTACGTCGGCGCGGTAGCTCGCACGATCATAGAGCGACTTTGATTGATGCAGGACGCGGCGGAGGCTTTCCCCAGGCTCGATAACAGTCTTATGGATGATTCGGTGTTCGTCGTATCCTATGCCGTTGACCTCCATGGGATACAGGCGATGATTACGTAGTGTGACCACAGTGTCGGTGCGCATCATCCTTGCGAGAAACACATGGAAGGCAGTGGTAAGCATCTCGGGAAGCCCCATTGATAAGGAGGCTGCACACTTTTTGAGTGTATTTGTTGCATGAGCAGATAGGCCACAATCGAAGTACTGAGTTGCATCGATTGCTGTTTCATCCCGTGTTGGACGCCACTCGAACGTTGTATTGTCGATCAGCTTCGACCAGAAAAGTAAGTTGTCGTCGTAGAGGGGCGACGATATGCGCTCTTTCTCGAGACGCAGTAGCTCAAGCTGGGGTATGCTCAGACTATCAGCAACATGATCACCAAAGTATACTCTCCGAATTGCTGTTAGAATACCGAACAGCGAGTGTTGATCGAGAAGTGCGGAATGGCAAGCTAAGACAACATAGTGGGTATCTGACCCATGAAGTAGCGCTATTCGGTACGGCGGGCCACCATCAAGTCGAAGTGGAGTTGCGCGGATGTTTTCAATGGCGGCATGGATATCGTCGATCGCCAGATCATTGATCGAGCGTACACTGACGGCTGAACTATGATCATCGATCTGGAAGATGCGTGTTTCACCATCAACCCGCAGATAGCGGTACGACAGCACAGACGTACGCTTTACCACCTCATGGGCGGCAGCAACAAACCGGTCCGGGTCAAATGGGCCGTCGAATCGGTATGCAACACATCGATTTGAGCCGATTTCGGCTGTCCGCAGTGCTCGTTGTTGCGTCTTCGTAAGGCTATAGGAGTCGTGATACATCAGCGTCGCCTTGAATGCTTGGTTTGGAGATTTTCCGTTGGGAAGAAATTAGCAACGAAGCTACAGATGTGATAGGCCCGAAAAACGAAAACGGGCGATCTACCCATGGGTAGATCGCCCGTTCGTTGTGTGATGATAAAGCTTGAAGTCTTGCGTTAACGAGTCACGGCAAATGGCAAGGCCGAGCGATAGATGCCAGCATCGATGACCATGACATAGCCACCAGCTGATACGCTGTTCAGCGCGACTGGTATGGCGTGCACACCGCTGCTAACGTTCTGTAGTTGTGATTCGGTGATGAGTGCACCAGCGAGATCGTATATGCGGATGCTGACGACACCTTCAGTAGGCATCACGAAGCGCGCTGTTACGTCAGCAGATGCTGGGTTTGGGGTAACCGAAGCGCCTGGAAGTTCCGATACTTCAAGAACACTTGTAACAGCTTCTGAGAGTTCAACTACGTTCGTTCCCACGAGAGCAAAGAGTCCGAAAGCAGAACCGTTCAAGTTTGCTGCTGGATTGAGGAAGCCGCTTGCGAATACAATAGCGCTTTGCCCCTTGATTGCTATTCCAGGAACGTTGTACGACTTCAATACTGCGCCACCGGCAGGGGCAACATCTACTACGTAGTCAGCAGCAGGGACTGACAGAAACGTGGAGCTCTTGCCATATTCAAGTGCTGATACAAGGTTGTTGCCAGCAACACGAACATCAACCGCTGGTGCATCTGTTACGCCGTGAAACACAGCAAAGTCGATATTGTTTTC
>CAZAGH010000016.1:12615-25834 GCA_964484755.1 uncultured Melioribacter sp.
TGCCCGCCGAGAGCTGATACATCAGCTGTAAAGCGCGCGATGGGTTGTCCACCTGCAGGTGCTACACCAAGGACATAGGCTGCTGCCGGAACTGTCAGATAGTTTGATGATACTCCATATCCAACATTTGACAGGAGCTTGTTCTCGCCAGCATAGATGTCTACCTCGCCTACATCTGTGACGCCGTGAAACACCTTGATCGCTACTGATGCAGGATTCTCACTGTTGCTACGCGCGTTGGCGATTGGAAACACATTGAATCCGATTGCGGCACCACCAGGATTCGGTGCAAAAGAGCTTGCCTGTAGCACGCCATTCGCAATAGCTAAGTACGTACCGTTTGCTTCCAGTGTGAGTGTAAATGTTGCTAAAGCATCGGCAGCCGACATACTGTTGCCTGGTGCAACCGCGATCGTAAGCGGCGTACCTGCCGGGAGGTCGACAAATGGCGAGGCAGTGCGGAACTTAAAATCGTCCAAGGCCTTCAAGGGGCCAACGTAGATGTCTACGGTCTCAGCCGATGGGTCAGCCGCGTTGTGAATGACCTGGACCTTGGCCGTTTGACCGTGAACGGTCAGCGCTGTCAGCAACGACATAACCGCCGTTACAAGCATGTTCTTATTCATCGAAGTTCCCGTGTGGTGAGTGATATACACGGCCTAACAAAGAGAGTTGTTCCATTGGTTCCTCTGCGCGATACATGTAGTAGTGTCATTGCTTTCGGTTGGATAGAATCTTCTC
The DNA here is from genome assembly GCA_964484755.1 of uncultured Melioribacter sp. GTDB lineage: Bacteria > Bacteroidota > Ignavibacteria > Kapaibacteriales > Kapaibacteriaceae > UBA10438. Next base: position 13,357 of record CAZAGH010000016.1, read on the forward strand.
ACAACAAATCGTGTTCTTGACCAACAGTATGTATTTGATAATCATTTGGGCTCAAATCCTATGAAAACAGCGTTCTTACTTCTGGTGGCATGCAGTGCCATCAATCCGTCCATACCAGACTCGACGATCAATCTCGGCCGAACGGCAGACCAGGTCCAGGATTGGGTTGTGCTGTCTGACAATGTCATGGGTGGCGTAACAAAATCCAACCTTGAATACACAGACACCTCCATGGTGTTATCGGGGATTATCTCGCTGGACAATTACGGGGGGTTCTCTTCAGTCAAAACCAAGTTCAATAGATTCGACCTGTCGGAATACAGTGGCGTACACCTTCGATACAAATCAACGAATCAACGATTTGCATTTACTCTGGAAAACAGTCGTAACTGGACGCAGCCATACTTCAAGGGTGAACTCTCTATGTCAAAAGAGAATACATGGACAGAGACTACGATCTACTTTAAGGACTTCAAGGAGTATCAGATAGGCGAGCCAACGGGAAACAAGCTAAACCCGTCCATTCTAAAGGGTATTGTCAGGCTGGGAGTCATAACAACCGAAAAGAAGGAAGGCCCTTTTTCGCTTGAAGTTGATTATGTTGAATTTTTCAGGTGATTTGGGTGCAATGCAGCCAACTGCTATACAATTACTACACCAACGCGCTCAATGTGTTCACGAAGCGCATCATTTGTGACGTGTGGCAACGACACAACATCAAAACGATTTGCGATGGGGAGTTCTTCGAGATCGCCCCGTAGGGATTCAGCTTCTAAGGGGCTGATGTTCCCATCAACAGCGATGTCGATATCCGAATTCTCCCTATGAGTGCTCTTTGCTCGGGAGCCGAAGACAATCGCGCGTGTTACATGCGGAAAGCGCGAGATCACGGAGCGGATGAGTCCTAGCTCATTTGCAGTCAAACCAAGTGACATCATTCCTTGCCCCTTGCTGCAAAGAAGGTCACAGCGTCGCGAATCAAGGCCGCATACTCCGTGTCTATCGCACGTACTGCCTCATCGAACCTCTTTACGTCATAGGTATGGGAGAGAAGGTTGCGATGGTCCAACATCCGCAACCACAGCGATCCGTTGGTGATGATTCCTGCGGCGAATGCTTCTTTGAGCACTTCGCGAGGCGTGGAGATCGTAAGAGGTATGCCACTGGCCTCCAAGTAGTCCTTGAGGGTCTTCCATGCAAGCTCAAAGGTGTATTCAAATCTCTGTACGAGACCTTCTCTCTCGAGCTGGTTTAGGTTGCCAATGCCGCGTGTTAATCCCTCTTCAAGAAGGGCGTGGGCTTGCAAGAGATTTGCGTATCGCTGCTTCCAACGTATGTCAGGGCGCTCGCTCATGAGGGCCTCTACGTTTGACTTCGCAACTCAGTGTGGCTACGACACTGCGTGTTTAGTACACCGTACGGGAATTGAACCCGTGTTACCGCTGTGAAAGAGCGGTGTCCTAACCCCTAGACGAACGGTGCATCTGATATTTCAGAGCCACAAATATACGAAAGTGTTGATAACTACATAGCGCAGTTTGCGGGATTTGGTTTGTTGTAGATTTGTGGCATGACACTCGTAGGCATTACAGGCGGCATAGGGACGGGTAAGTCCACTGTTTCCAAGCTCTTACAAGAAAGGGGCTGGGTGGTCTACTCATCCGATGCCACGGCAAAAGACATTATGGCCACAGACGCCACCGTTCGAAGCGAGCTAGCAATAGCATTCGGTGAGCACATCCTAACACCTAACGGAGTAAACGCCCCACTGCTTGCGTCGCTGGTTTTTGGCCCCCTTCCCGAGCATGAGCGCAACTTGGACACCCTCAACGGCATTGTGCACCCGCGCGTGCTCGATGTGCACATGAAGGCTATCGAAGCCGAGGCGGCAAAAGGCACGCGAATCGTCGCTATCGAGAGCGCCTTGATATATGAAATTGACCTTGAAGACGGGTTCGACTACATTATCGTCGTCGATGCACCCGTTGAGACGTGTATCGACCGCGTTACGCAACGCTCAGGCATTACCCCCGAAGAGGTCCAGCGTCGCATCGATAACCAAATGCCCATGGAACAGAAACGGGGCCTAGCGGATTTTGTCATCGACAACAGCAGCACCCCCGAAGTTCTCGCCCAAGCCACATCCACCATCGCCATGATCATCGAGGCAATGGCGCCGTTACCATAGGGGCACGATACATCGTGCCCATCGGGGAATGTATAGGGGGCACGATACATCGTGCCCGGAAGGACAAAAGGGACGAGACCACCGAACACGGAAGATGTCGTAAATTCGTCCCCACGCAACAGCGCAACATTTCGCAACATCGTAACAGGGTAAGATTCTCATGGCAAACGCCACTCACCTCACAGATGATACGTTTTCAGCAGAGATCGCATCCGGACGCGTCGTCCTCGTAGATTTCTGGGCAGCATGGTGCGGACCATGCCGCGCGATCGCTCCAATCGTTGATGAGCTAGCAACAGAGTATGCTGGCAAGGCAACAATTGCAAAGGTCGACGTAGATAACAACCCACGGGTTGCGATGCAGTATGGTATTCGTTCGATCCCAGCTCTTCTGATTTTCAAGGGTGGCAATGTTGTCGACACAATCGTTGGTGCCGTTCCAAAGGCCTACATCACAGAAAAGCTTAACGCACACCTTAACTAAGGTCTCATTGCATGTCACGCCCAACACCATTGGTTGAGAGTGAACTGCAGCAACATCTTCCCGACATCCCATTGTGGCGCCTTGATGGCGCCACACTTGTTCGAGAGGTAGCTGCCACCAATTTCGCTGCTGCAATGGGGCTCATCAACGCAGTTGCCCTTCTTGCAGAGAAGATGGATCATCATCCAGACATTCATCTTTTTGGTTGGAACAAGGTGCGTTTTACGCTGAGCACACATGATCAAGGCGGTGTTACCATTCTCGATATCCGTCTTGCGAAACAAATCGATGATGTTCGCTTCGATATGTTATCAAGTTGATGAGGCAACCTTCTTTGAATTGGATGCCCGCTTTCGCGGGCAAGACGGACTGTACCTAGTATCTCGTACCTAGTATCTACTGTTTCCCCGGAGCTTTTTATGTCAACTATAACCGATGTGTTTGCACGCGAGATTCTTGACTCACGTGGTAATCCTACTGTCGAAGTAGACGTTCTCCTTGAAGATGGCTCCATGGGCCGCGCAGCCGTTCCTTCGGGTGCAAGTACAGGCGAGCACGAAGCAGTGGAGCTTCGAGATGGAGATGCTTCTCGATACTTGGGTAAGGGCGTACAGAAGGCAGTTGAGCACGTTGACGGTGCCATTGCCGATGCACTCGTTGGTATGGATGCCTCCGACCAACGCCAGATCGATATGATTCTGCTCGCACTCGATGGTACCGAGAACAAGTCGAACCTGGGCGCGAATGCGCTTCTTGGTGCTTCGATGGCGGTTGCCAAGGCTGCAGCAGAATTTCATGGTCTGCCGCTCTTCCAATATCTCGGTGGCGTACGTGCCACGCTGTTGCCAACACCGCTGCTAAACATCCTCAATGGTGGACGTCACGCAGATAACAACGTAGACATACAAGAGTTTATGATCATGCCAATCGGTGCAGAGTCGTTCTCCGATGCATTGCGCATGGGTACCGAAACCTATCACGCCCTCAAAGGTGTGCTTAAGGGTAAGGGGCTCAACACGAGCATTGGTGATGAGGGTGGATTCGCCCCCTCACTGAGCTCAAATGAGCAAGCACTGGATGTTATTCTCGAAGCCATCGATAAGGCTGGATACAAGGCAGGCACTGATATCGTGCTCGCACTCGATGTGGCTGCAAGTGAAATGGTGAAAGATGGCTCGTATGTGATGTACAAGAGCACGCAGGAGAAGAAGACGGCCGCCCAGATGGTAGATTGGTATGCTAAACTCGTTGAGCAATACCCAATTGTTTCCATCGAAGATGGTATGGGCGAAAACGATTGGGAAGGCTGGAAGGCTCTTACTGACGCAATCGGCGACAAGGTGCAATTGGTCGGTGATGACCTGTTTGTAACAAACTCGTCGTTCCTTGCCCGCGGAATCGCAGAGGGTGTTGCCAACTCGATCCTCGTTAAGGTCAATCAGATTGGTACACTCTCCGAAACAATAGATGCCGTAGCACTTGCTCAACGCTTCGGTTATTCCGCGATATTGTCGCACCGCTCCGGCGAAACAGAAGACACAACAATTGCAGATCTTGCAGTGGCGTTGGGTGCAGGTCAAATCAAGACAGGAGCCCCTTGCCGTACAGATCGGGTAGCGAAGTATAACCAACTCCTCCGCATCGAACAGATCCTGGGCGATGCAGCGGAATATGCCGGAGAAACAACGATATCGTAAAACACAGATACTAGGTACAAAGTACAAGGTACAATTCTCTCTACCCAGTACCCAGTACCTAGTACCAAGTACTTTGTACCTAGTACCTTTTCACAAGCATTCGATCCCAATGAGCATCAAATTCGGAACAGATGGATGGCGTGGCGTTATCGCCCGTGATTACACGTTTGAAAATCTCACGCTGGTGGCACATGCTACAGCCAAGTATGTAAAGACCCTCAAGAAGAAGGGGGCAAGTGTTGTCGTTGGACACGACACGCGTTTTCTCTCTCGTGAGTTCGCGATTGAGACGGCACGCATACTTGCAGCATATGGGATTACGGTGCATCTGACCGATACGATCTCAACGACACCTCAGGTATCGTTTCATACCAAGAAGAAGAAGGCACAACTTGGTGTTGTGATCACTGCCTCGCACAACCCTGCTCAATACAATGGATACAAGCTCAAGGGTTCGTTTGGTGGACCAGCTGTTCCTGAGCAGATCGCCGAGGTAGAAAAGCATCTAGCAGCTCTTAACGGCGCTGCACCAAAGCTTAAGGTTGATACACTGGATGCGTATGTCAAGTCAAAAGCTATCAAGCTCTTTGATGCAAAGACTGAGTACATCGCTGACATCGTCAAGAAGATCGATATCAAGGCAATCCGCAAAAGCAAGCTCAAGGTTGTGTACGACCCAATGCATGGTGCTGGCATCAACTTTATGAAGAGTATCCTGCCGGACATCGTCGAGATCCACGGTGAATACAACCCATCGTTCGGCGAAGTAGATCATCCAGAGCCGATCGCTGAGTGCCTCGTGCCCCTTTCCAAAGCTGTCAAGAAGAACAATGCACACATGGGCTTTGCAACCGATGGCGATGCAGATCGCGTTGGTGCAGTTGATCACACGGGTGCGTTTGTGGATCCACATCGCGTGTTCATGCTGCTTATGAAGTACCTGCGCGAGTACAAGGGTATGAAGGGGGCAGTTGTAAAGACAGTATCGCTTACATCGATGGTGAGTGCTTACTGCGAGAAGCACAATATCAAGATCTATCAAACTCCGGTTGGCTTTAAGTATGTGGCCAAGCTGATGACGGAAGAGAAGATTCTGATTGGCGGTGAAGAGTCAGGGGGCTTGGGAACGTCATTGCACATCCCAGAGCGCGATGGCATCTTCAACGGACTTCTCCTGCTTGAGATGATGGCCGTGACGAAGAAGTCGCTCAAGGAGCTCTGTGATGAACTCGATAGTGAGTTCGGTCCGCACCGTTATCGCAGACGCGATGTACACGTTACGAATGAGACGAAAACCGCAATCCTGAAAGCTTGTGCGAAAAAGCCAACGATGATTGGCAAGCACAAAGTGCAGGTAATGGACACCACCGATGGTTACAAGTTCTACGTGAAGAACGGTTGGTTGCTTATTCGTGCCTCTGGTACAGAACCCCTCGTGCGCTTCTATGCTGAAGCCCCTTCACTCAAGATGGTAAACGAGCTCTTAGATGCAGGGTTGGCGCTGAAGTAGCTCCTAACGTCTGTTATTATCAACAACACAATATGTAGTTTGCACGTCATACGAAATGACGTTGCTAGTATTTGTTGTTCATAATCGCAGATGTTTATACACTTCGTTATTCTGTTCCTGTTCTTTCTCGCCGCTGTAGCAGATACACAGGCGGGTGAGGTTTTCCGTTTTCGTCGGATAGATGTTGATAACGGGCTTCCACAGTCCTTCATTAACACGATTAAACAGGATAGCACAGGTTTCTTGTGGATCGGTACCCAGGATGGATTAGTACGCTACGATGGACAGAACATGAAGGTGTTTGCCTTAGGCAATGTTCACACCTTAACGTTCGCTGGCAAGAGAATGCATGCCAACACCGGAAGAGGATGGTTCACGTACGTGCCATCGAAGGTCTCTTTCGTTAGGTCGGAACCACCACTTGATTCAACCAAGCCAGCTATTGCTACACGGGCAATAGACCGGCGGGGACGTGTGTGGATGGCGATGCGACATCACGGCGTGTCCGTGTTCGACGCTCGTTCCGGAAAGCTCCTACGTTTCACGACAACCGCAGGGTCGACAATGAGGCTGCCGACCAATGAGATCACAGGATTAACGATCGACCAACGCGGCCGTGTTTGGGTAGGTACCAACGGTTGGGGTGTAGTAATCATCGACAAGATGCAGGTCGATACGATTCTCCGATACAACCCCAATGATCCAGAATCACTGAGTAATGACATTGTTAGCTCACTATACTGCGATCGTGAAGGTTTAGTGTGGATAGGAACATACGGGTCGGGTGTCTGCTCATGGGATCCTGACGCACATCTTGTTCGGTCATTTACCGTCAATTCTTCGACGCGCGACGCGAATGAGAACTTTGTTCGTTCAATTACTGCTGATCGATCTGGACGAACCTTTGTTGGGACACGCACGAGTATTGTTCTCGTAACTGATAACTATCGACACCAACAAGTGATTGCACGGTGGCCTCTTGGCAGCTCAGGATTTGGCGAAGTGCATGCACTCTTCACTGATGGTAAGGGGCAAGTGTGGTTAGGAACTGACCGTGCTGGACTCGGGCGTCTTGACCAACGTGGCAAGATAATGTGGATGAGGTTGCGCGATGAAAAGGGTAAACCATTCAATACGGTGTATTCCATTTCGCCCCTTACCGACTCTACGGTGGCAATTGGTGTACCAGGCTCGATTGTGGAGTTTAACATTTGGAATACTCGGGCGACCTTACACACAGTACCAGCAGTGCAAGCGGATGTAGTCAACATTGTACGGTGTGTTCAGTACATCGGTAACGGACGTTACCTTCTTGGCACGGAGCAGGGGCTGTTTGTTGGATCTCTCAAAGGCGGTTGGAAACTATTGCTCTATCCAGCAAAGGATGCTGTGCAGCCCAACGTGAACATTGTTCGGTCAGTATTTATCCGAAATGATACCGCCTTTATAGGCACATGGGGCGGTGGAATTCGTATGCTGGATCTGTTTTCATTGCGTGAATACCTAGTTGATCACCGTCATGGTTTACCAAATTCCACCGTGTATGTGGCTGTGCCTCGCAAGAATGGATCAGTTATAGCCACAACCAATGCAGGGATAGTTGTCCTGCATGCCGGACGCCTAACACACCATGTCATGCGCGGTCAAGGAGCACAGAGCAATGAGTTTAACACAGGGGCGTGGCATATCACCAATAACGGCGATATCCTTGCTGGCGGCATTCGTGGAGTAAGTATTGTGCCGGCTGCTGGATTGCCAAATCCGGAGCCAGTTTCAGCGGCCTATCTCGCAGCAGTAGAGATTGATGGAGTACGTCTTGCAGACTCTGTAATTGCAGGGTTAACGGGACTACACGTCCCGAGCACTACTGGAGGCTTTGCAATCACAGTTGCTCCGATACTTACTTCTCAAGCACTACCTATTGGGTATAGGTATGCATTGCGTGATGGTGATTCTGCTAGATGGACGTTGACGAATTCACCCACGCTACGCTTTACGTCTGTAGCACCAGGCGAATATCAGCTCATCATTGAGATGCGACGTGGAAATGGTCCATGGATAAGGGCATATGCATTACCATTGAAGATTGAGCCGCCATGGTGGCAAACGTGGTGGGCAATCGTAACAGGTATTGGTGCAGGATTGTCCATCGCCATAGTTGCGACTGCTGTGGTGACTCGGCAACGCGAGGAACGTAAAGCTGAGCGAGAGCAGTTGCTAGCCGAAGAACGACTGCGCATTGCACGCGACCTGCATGATGAAGTTGGTTCAGGACTCGCGCGGATCGTTGTATTAGCCGACTCACAGTCGCGAAGGAGCCAAACCACTGATACCGTGAAGATTGCAGACACGGCGCGAAGTGTGATGGCTAGTGTGCGTTCGATTGCATGGGTGATGAAGTCGGGCGAGGATACATTTACAAATACCGTCGGATACATAAGAGACAAGGCCGAAGAGTACTTTGCTGATCAAAATATGCAGTTCAGCTTTGAGAAGTCTGGCGCGCTGCCCGATCGCAACTTGACTGTGCTCGAACGACGTAATCTTATTCTGAGCGCTCAGGAGGCAATCACAAACATCACGAAACACAGCCGTGCGTCATCTGTCACACTGTCGTGTTCAGCTGAGGGCGACTGCTGGGTGGTTTCGATTCATGACAACGGGGTCGGAATGTTACATGAGATCTCATCGGATACCAGTGGTATCGATAACATGAAGACACGCATGCATGAAGTTGGCTTCCAATTTGAGATCCGCTCTACTCCTGTTGATGGTACAGAGATTCGATTCATACTATCGTAAATCACATCTACTTCACATTTTCTCGTGTGGCTGAAAGCGAGATGTTGCGTCTTCTATGCCTAACTCTGCAATTAATGTCATACGCATTGCAATCGTTGAAGACGATCAGATCATCCGCAGTGGACTCGCCGAGAGTATCAATGGTGACGATCGATTCACATGCACTGAATCTCATGGTAGTGTAGAGTCTCTTCTTGAGAGCGCACACGTTGAGTTTATCGATGTGTTTCTTCTTGATATTGGTCTACCGGGAATGAGCGGAATCGAGGGGATTACCCACATCCGCAAACGCAATGAAAACGGTCAGATACTTGTGCTAACCAACTTCGAAGACAATGATCGTATTCGAGCAAGTGTTCTAGCGGGCGCTCGAGGATATCTCCTCAAGACAACACCCGTTCCGCGTTTGCTAGATGCGCTGCAGGAGATACATGATGGCGGTGCACCAATGACCAGCCATATAGCTCGTATCATTCTTGACTACCTAGCATCGCTGCCGAAACCCAACAAACTGAAGGACCTCACAGAGCGCGAATATGAGGTCCTCCAAAGGATTGCTGAGCGACGACAGTACAAGCAGATTGCTTCAGACTTGTTTGTCAGCATTGATACCGTGCGAACTCACGTACGCAACATTTACGCAAAGCTGAACGTCAACAAGCGTCGAGAGGCAGAAGAGATTTTCAAGTCGGCTAATAAAGACGCCAAGTAGCGCCCCATTACAACACAGACTTTACTAGCTGCAGCGCCGCAAAGGCATTGCCGTTAATGCCCCAAACGATGGGGGCCAGCCCCTTGTTCGCGACCATCATCTGATGGTTAGATGCCATACCATTAGGGTGTGGATACTGCTTGCGGAATGAGGCTATGTTCCATTGGACAGGTGCTTCTGATACGGCAACGTCTTCCGTCAGATGGGGTAGCATCGTACGAAGTTGTCCATCTGATGCACCACTAGCCTCGTTGAATACACTAGTGTTTGCTGCCTTGCCCCATACCTCTGCCTCGCGTTGTTGCACGAGCATGTCTGCAAGTGCATGGACTGCAGAAGGTGCCGTGGGCTGCTGAAGGATGATCACATGTAGGTTTTGCTCATGACGACTTTGTGAACCACCGAGTAGACGGGCAATTGTCTGCGCTTCGTAACGCGAGCCCCCTGTGTTGCTGCGAAGATCAATGATCATCGTATCGATATCCGACGGTGTATATACCCTCGCGATCTCCATGAACTGATCCGAAACTCCTGGTCCGAACTGATTGATCGCCAACGCCAACGTTCTACCATGTTTGTATGAACCGACATACTGCGCATGACCGTCCTGAACCTCTACGCGCCGACAAATGCGCATGTCTTTGCGCTGTACGTCGACCATAACATAGTTGTTCTTGATATTCTGTGTCTGCTGTACCGCGGCATTAAGTGTTGATACTGGACGATGATTGATCGCTAGGAGCTTGTCGCCTCTGCAGAGTCCCGCGCTGTAAGCCGGCATGGTGACAAAGACTTCTGATATGATGATGCCGTTCGATGTGGAGTCGAGTCGAATGCCAAGTGCACGTGACAGCTTAGCATCGTGCTCGTGATCCATTGAAACCCGCTGAAGTGTCGAACGCTCGTCCTGCTCGCTACGTATTGTAGGGGGCTGAGAGGCAAAGGCACTAACTGCCCATGCAAACGAGAGCATTCCGCTGATGAAGTAACGCATAGCAACCTCCGTTCTGTGTGTATTGTATACAGATGGTTATGTAGGAGGTAGCAATGTTCATCTTGTGCTTGTTAGGTTGGAGACTTCCTTAGTTCAGACGCCGAGTGCTGAGCGCTTATTGTACTGAGTCCGTAACTTGACATATATCTATGCTCTGCCGTTACTCTCTGTTGGTGTTTCTCACCACGTCTGCGCTGCTCCTGACACAACCTGTCTACGCACAGCGTGTCGCAGTTGCGCCGATTCTTCAAGCAGGGTTACAAACGCCGTACGCCAGCTTTCCATCGCTTACCGATGTTCCTGTGTGTTGTAGCGAATTTGGTCTTGGAGCTGGCGTCGGAGCTAATGTTGGCCTAGAGATATCAGCGGATGTTCACCAATCGGTATCCCTCAGCATTCGGGGTATGGTAGGGGGCACTCGGGATGTATTATGGGTAAATGATCAGATCGGCTGGACGCTTCGTCGTACTTCTGCCGGCAACAAGGTGTATCCTTCATTCTCCACCTATGTGTTGGACATTGCCAGCTATGGCCTAGACGTCTCGGCGATGGCTAATGCTCATCTAGGTGCAACATCTCCCTGGAGCGTTTCGCTAGGTGTTGGGGTGCAGTCCCCATTGTCGATGAAGTACGATCAGTACGAGAACCTTGATGATGATGCAGCCCAGATCCTGAGTGATAGTCGGCTTCCACAACGTGACGTGTCTTCGGGTGATATCACAAGTCGCACAAGTGCGCACGGTCGGCTGATTGCTGGTCTGCGTTTTGATGACGACAACGATAAGTCGACCCATCTGTTCTATGATGTAACAGCGAATCTTGGCTTTGAACCTGTGCTGGAATCAGGCGGCGGGAGGCTAACGGCGTTCAGTGTGCGTGCAACAGTTGGCGTGCTCTTCGATCTCCACAGTACCACGGATACAAAAGCACCTGAGCCCCCTCGAGAGATCGTGACACAGCAGCAACCGCCTACAGTGGTAGCCTCCGAGCCCATCGCTGAAGTTATAGAACCAGAATCGCCCGTTCTATCGCCACCTGACACCGAGCCTGTACCAGCTCCCGCGCCAGAGCCAGCACTGGAGCCCGTACCCACAGCAACACCAATTCCTGTAGCAGAGAAACAACCTGAGCCCAAACGTGAACCAGAACCAGCCGAAGAACTGCTTACGGTAAAGGATCCTGTGTTTGTTCAGTTAGCAACAGCATATCAGTTGCTTCCGTATGTTTTCTTCTATCCTGGATCAAGCAGCTTAACACAGTCAACGTATAGAACGGATTGCTCTGGCAACATGCAGCAGCGGATGGAACAGCTTGTAGATACCGCGATGAGCAGCACAAGCTATACATCGAAGCTCTATGCCATCAATGATAACCTGCTCAATGTTGTGGGCTATCGCATGAAGAACACCTTCCCGAATGCACGGCTTGTGATCAAGGGCTATGTCAACGGTAGGTCGTCAGACAGTTTGCAAGGCATAGCTCGTGACCGTGCTCGTGCGATCGCGACATATCTCCAGCGTTGTTGGAGTATCGAACAACAAAGGCTGCGTATTGAGTCTACAGATAAAATGTCGCCTAATGCCTGTACGTATGCATTACGGGATCAACTCGATATTGCAGATGCCGAAGAGGAGAATACACGCTGTGAACTTGTCTCGCCCGATGAGTCGCAACTTCTTGACCCAGTTGTAGCTGTCGTGAGAATTCCTATTGACGATCTCATTGGGCAGACATATGAGAGTGTCTTGCATGTGAATACGCTCTCGTCATACCACGGATCTGCTAGCGCTATACTAAAGAAGGGATCACTGCCTTCTGTTGCGAAGCTGCTGAATAGCGTGGTTATCGGGTACACAGATCGCAAAGGCCCAGATAACATTAATCAACGAATCTCAGAACAGCGTGCCCGCAAAGCGGCAACATTGCTTGGCAATGATACGGGCAGGCTTACGATCGACTGGATAGGGGAAGGGGCTCGTGGTATGCGAGCCCCTTACACAAATGATACTCCGCTAGGACGATTGCTCAACAGATGCGCCGAGATTCGGCGCACATGGACGGTTAGTCGGCAACCGTGAAGTAGTAGCTAAG
>CAZAGH010000016.1:25934-33439 GCA_964484755.1 uncultured Melioribacter sp.
ACTGTGCAGAATGCCGCGGTAAGTAGTGAACGTAGCATGATCGAGCTCTTGCTAGTTGATAATGAAAAGTATTGTTGGCCAAATATAGTCACGAAGTCCGCGTCGGAACCCGGTGTTTGACATCATTGTTTTCGGATTCCATGAGCACCAGCATAATACTTGAGCACCTCAGCAGTGTGCGTAACGAACTCCAGCAGCATCCACTGTATGCGCGGATGATATCAACCCAGAATGTTGCAACCTTCATGGAACACCATGTCTGGGCGGTATGGGACTTCATGTCTTTGCTGAAAGCGTTGCAACAACACCTTACCTGTACCACAACGCCGTGGGTACCAGTTGGCGATGCCGAAACCCGGTTCCTCATTAATGAGATTGTGGTAGGAGAAGAGAGTGATGTGAATCGTCATGGTGTCCGTACCAGTCATTTTGAGATGTATCTCGCTGCTATGCGCGAGACAGGGGGCTCGACAACTGCCATAGAAGCCTTTGTGGAGTTGATTCGAAATGGGGCTGATGTTGCAAGCGCGATGAAGCAGGTTGGTGCACCTCAGGCATCACTAGACTTTGTTTCGTTTACCATGAGTGTGATCGCTGGTGGCCGTCCACATGAGATTGCAAGTGTCTTTACGTTTGGACGCGAAGAGATCATCCCAACGATGTTCCTCGGAATTCTGGATACACTTGAACGTAACGAGGGTAGTAGGTACGATGATCTACGCTACTACTTGGAACGCCACGTAGAAGTAGATGGCGGACATCACGGTCCGCTGGCCGAACGAATGGTGGATCTGCTGTGCGAGGGTAGTGCTGAACGCTATGATGAAGCGGCTGTTGTTGCACAGCAGGCGCTGCAGCATCGTGTTGCCCTGTGGAATGCCGTTGCACAGGCCTGTGCATAGGTGGAATCACTCGTTCAGGATTGCGAATCGTTCCCATCCAATGATGTCGAAATGCCACCATTCCGACGGCAGAACGGTAAAGCCTGCACGTTTCATGATATCGAAGAGTGTTGCACGGTTGCGAACAACTTCCTCCGATAAATCCGTATAGGTTGCAGCAGCTTGTTCTGTGAATTCATCGTACCCTGTTCCCATGTTAAGCTCGGAGCCCTGCATGTCGCAGAGTGTAAGGTCAACGGCGCAGCCACGGTTGTGACGCGAGCCTGTTGCCGGGTCTGCAACATATCTCTCGTCAGGAACAATGCTCCACATAAGTCTCTGAATGCTAAGCGGACGATAGGCGTCGTAGACCTTAAGCTGCAGTCCTTTGACTTGGGCTAGCTTCTGTGCCTGGGCAAGTGCAGTTGCTACACTATGCCTTGCATACAGTGTGTCGGAGGAGTACAGTGTGCGACCAGTAAAGTTGTTTACTGTAGCGTAACGAACGTCACAAAGGAGACCTGGAATGACATCTCGAAGCTTTACAAGAACAGTATCACGTGGCTCATGTTCGAACACCATCCGGTTTTGCTGTTGACTACTGTTTAACGACAAGTGTTGTCCTGGACGTTGAGCCATTGCGAATGACGGCGTGATACACACCAGTAGGTAGGTTGCCAACATGTAGCACAGGCTCTGTGCTACTGGCGACCGTTTGACCAATGGAGTCGAAAATGATGATTTCGTTTCCATCATAATGTACCTCGCTTGATGTAGGGTTGGGCCATACACTCACGTCAACTTTTCCTGAAGAAGAGGTCACAGAGGTTGCATCGCAGGGAAGCGCATAGATGTGCTTCCAGAGATCATCATCAAATGCGCTGATTGCCGGGAGTGATTCTGTAGCCTTGTCTCCCATGCGAATAACTACAAGCCCCTTGCTGGGCACAACGTATACGCGCTGATCATTCTTTCCCATGCCGGCATACATATCGTCGGGTGCCGATGGAACAAGGTCGGTCCTAAAGATCAGCGGTATCTGCGGTTGCATGAAGCTACCTTTACCATTCAACCAAAAGAGGTATCCGTAGGACTTGTTCAGGTCCTGCGAGGTTGAGATCATATCTGCGTAGTATGTGCGATCCTTGATGATCGTGTCGCCATTCCAGACTCCGCCTGCAAGGAGCATGAGTCCAAAGCGCGCCATCGCACGTGGCTTGGAGAACAATATGCCATCGTACCATATGCCGCCCATGCCAAGCTTCGTTGCGAGTCTGAGCGTATAGTACTGTTGAAATGTCATGCCGGAGGCCCTGGCGACCATGTCTTGGAGCAGCAGGTAGCATGCATTGTGATAGTCCCAGATCGTGCCAGGTTCTGCTCGGTAGGTCAAGCATGAGGGCTCGGTGCAGTTGTCGTTGCCGCGGTCAAACCCGATACCGGTCGTCATCGTGAGATGGTGCCGAACAGAGATCTTGCTCTCTTGCTCTTTTGTGCAGGACGACCACCCTTGTCCGAGGTAGTTCGCGCTTGAACTTGTGATATCCATGACGCCTTCTTGCTGGGCAATTCCAACAAGAGCTGCTGTTACTGTTTTCCCTGCCGATGCCCAGTACCAAAGACTGTCAGCAGTGAAGTTGCCGTAGTATCTCTCAAGAGCTATGCGACCATCCTTGAGGATGATTAATGCTTTGCCGTTGGTCTTGCCAACAAACTCAACAAGTGAATCGATGCGCTCGCCGCACCAGTTGAGTGAGGATGGTGATACAGTTTCCCAGGCACCAGCCGGTGGGGGAAAGTAGAGCTCTTGTGCTTGAGAAAACGTGGAGAGAACGACGGCAACAACAAAGCACAACCAGCGCATCACGGCATCCTAAACATATTGTTTGTGAGGAAGTTCTCATCAGTTAGCGTCTTGAGGTACGCTACGAGATCTTGCTCGTCTTGGACGCTGAGATCGAGTCCAGGTTTAAGATTGAAATGCATGAGAGGGTCTACGGTGCTGGAGGACTTTACACCCTTGTTGTAGAATCGAACAACTTCTTCCAATGTGTTGAACCTACCGTCGTGCATGTATGGGGCCGTACGTGCAATGTTGCGCAGTGTCGGGACCTTAAATCGTGCTCGGTCGGTTGGCTTTCCTGTGACCAGCTCTCTGCCTAGATCAGAAAACGAGGCGTCATCGTCGAGGCCATTGTTCATGAAGCGATCATTGGTAAAGAACGGCGGTGCGTGACAGTGAAAACACTCTGCGCCCTTGACCTTTCCTGTCGGATCGAATTCCCGCATAAACATCTGGCGTCCACGTTCCTCTGACTCCGAGAGCTGTACGCGTCCCTGCACAGCACGATCGAACTTGCTGTCAGCCGATACCAGTGTGAGCATAAACTGCTCAAGCGCGATAGCAATGCGATCTTCTGTTATCGAGTCGTTACCAAATGCACGTGTGAACTGTTCGCGATACAACTTCGATGCTTGCAGCTTCTTGATCACGTTATCAAGCGTTTCGTCCATTTCAATCGTGTCGCGGATCGGGTGGAGTGCCTGATCGCGCAAATTCGGTGAACGACCGTCCCAGAAAAGCCCCCTGCTGTGCCATGCAAGGTTGATAAGGGGCATGGCTTGTCGTGTTCCCGGAAGCCCCCTGACACCGATACTGTATTTGCGATTATCGGAGAACCCTGCGGCTTGTGAGTGACAAGAGCTACAGCTCTGCGTACCTGTGCGAGAAAGTTGCCCATCATGAAACAACGTGCGTCCTAGGGTAACGCGCTGTACAGTCAGCGCGTAGTCAGTCGGCAACTCCGGAGCCGGCAGGTCACCATGTGAGAAGGCATAGGGTGTTTCATCAAACGTGACGGGGTACTCAGGATCGGTGCATCCTGCAAGAATAAGTGTGCAGAAGACTACGATGAGAAGAAGAGTCTTCACGGGGCAAACCGAGGATTGTACAAAAATGTCTGATCTGTAAGGGATGTTAGGAATGCTTCAAGATCGTTGCATTCATCTTGTGTTAGTCCGAGAGGACGCACCAGCGGAGACTTGTTGGGATGGTCAAATCCACCGCGATTGTAGTGCGCGATCACAGCAGATAGGGACTCCATGCGGCCATCATGCATGTAGGGGGCTGTTACTGCGACATTGCGCAGCGATGGGATTGCAAAGACTGCGGCATCTGACTGCTTGCCGGTGAGACGCTGACGTCCTTGATCGGCATACTGCTCGTAGGCGCCGTTATTGGCAAAGCCATGATTGGTGTAGAAAACGCCTCCGTGACATGATGAGCAAGAGGTGCGATCGCTGAAGAAGAGCTTTCGTCCACGTTGCTCTGCAGCATTGAGCAGATCCTGGTCTGCCCGCGAACGACCGCTTACAAACGTGCGCTCGAACGAGGCAATCGCACGAGTTAGCACATAGGCATCAAAACGCCGTCCATAGGCCTTCATGCTTAGCGACTGAACTGTGGCATTGTTCTCAAAGCGTTTGATAACGTCGAGCATGTTCATCCCAAACTCGCTATGCTCCTGGATTGGAACGAGCGCCTGCATCTCGAGAGTTGGAACGCCCCCTTCCATGAGAAAATGGGGCTTGTAGCCAATGTTGGCAAGCGATGGAGCGTTACGTGTCCCCAAGCGGCCTTGCGTGCCGGGGCTTATGGCCTGCGAGCTCGAGAATGATGCACCTTGGTAGTGACAGCTCGCGCACGAGACATCAGAGTCGTGCGAGAGTAGTCGCGAGTAGAACAGAAACCTACCCAGCGCGATGCGATCATCGTTGGGTACGTTGTCTGCCGGGAACTGTTGCTCTGGAAAACCTGGTGGAACATCGATCGCATTAGCGTACGCCGATGGCTCGGCAGGCTCTACGCTGCATCCAGTAACAACAAGGATGGCGCAGAGCAAACAGGCCGTAATCGCTGGCTTAGCGAACAATCGTAAGAGCGCTGTGTTGAGAGGTGCCGTTTTCATACTCAACCACGACGTGATAACTACCCTGAGGCAAAGAACTAACTGACATAAGGTTCGAATGCGAGCCTACGTCGGCTGTATGGACGCAGGTACCATGACTGTCGTAGACGCGGGCGCGCATTGCACCCTGCGGCATGCGGACAATGTCTTGAGCAGGGTTCGGATACAGCGCCATAGACTCTTGGATATCCTGAACACTCGTTGGAACAGCCGCTGTGTAGACGGGAAGTCCGGTTCGAGCACCCATGTTCTGCATGAGCGTTATTGCCTCATCCTCACTACCGTGATTGATCAAGCCACGCGAAATGTCGATGTTGTTCAACAAGCGCTCATAGTAGGCCACAAGAGGGATTTCACTGGAAATCATGCGTCCAAGATTTACGACGCACTTAGTGTACAGCGAGTTATCGAGCGTATGAATCTGGAAGGGGGCTGTTAGTATACCAGCAGACGTGCCAGCTGTGCCCTCGTATGTCACGAAGCGATAACCTGCCGCCCAGCCCCAGTGCATCGATGGATTTTTCAGAGCAAGCGGGTGCCAGTCTGGGTAGGTAGTTGGATCGAGGTGGTTACGTGCCTTATCGACGCCAATATGGAAGGTGATACTATCGATTCCTGAGGTAAC
This sequence comes from uncultured Melioribacter sp., assembly GCA_964484755.1. Taxonomy (GTDB): domain Bacteria; phylum Bacteroidota; class Ignavibacteria; order Kapaibacteriales; family Kapaibacteriaceae; genus UBA10438. The sequence goes on from CAZAGH010000016.1 coordinate 31,409, forward strand.
ATCGGCATTGCCGATAGGGAAGCGCTGAATGTCACGGATGTCAACGAGGATATAGGTATCCGGGAACGCAACGTTTGTGCCGTTGCCCAAATGAAGTGTGATGCCCGAGATATAGTATCGCAACATCGCCGGTGAATAGAATCCACCTTTCGCCCGGCCAGCGTAAACATTTCCGAGCTTGAAGACTGATTGATCTTCTGCTCGCGGTGCGATCGTGATCGCAACTTCCGTTGCAAATAGTTGGGCACCTGCTATCAGCGCCATCGCCAGTGTGGTGAGAACTGTCTTCATGGGTTTATTCCTTCTTCCGGCCAAGTTACAGCTGAATTTCACTGCAGAAACCATATGTCTCGCGGTAGGGTTTCCCAGAATGGTGTTTAGAACCATCTTCCTGATGAAAAACTACGGTAAAAAACCCGTAGTATTACGTTGACTGGTCATGTTCTCATAAGGAGTTCCCATGCGCGGACTTACCCTATTCTTTGTCTTGTTGTGTGCTTGGTTTGCCGCAGTTGCGCAAGACGCCAGAACGGCTGACGAGCGGACGCTCGAAATCCTAACGTCTGTGTCTCGTCCGGCCGGGTTCACAGAGGCCCACGAGGCTTCCTACGCCGCGATCGACGATATGAAGTTCGTCAAGGCCCTTGGCCTACCGGTGGACGGCATGATTCAGCTTCCATTGCAGTTGCCTGGCATGGGAACAGTAGTTGCTGAGCTGCGTCGGTACCGCGTGTTCGACGAAGGTTCTGTCCTTGTTGCCATGACGGAAGACGGGCCAGTGCGGTATGCACCACCTACGAGCGTTTTGCTCCGCGGGACGATTCCTTCGATGCCGGGTTCGTTTGTTATTCTAGCCATCTACCCGAATTGGGCCACGGGCCACATTGATCTTGGTCTAAAGTACGACCGCCGGGAGTTTCTGATTAGCCCCCTGTCCATTGAGGAACGGGGCTCAACGATGATCATCTATGATAGAGCATTTGCCAAGCGCGAGAACCCATGGTCGTGTGAGACGAAAGACCCTGTAGGTATTCGCATTCGTGAACCGAAGGCCACAGAAACAGAACAAGTGCGCTATCGTATAATCACGATCGCACTGGAAGGCGACGAGCCGTATTTCATCGACCACGGACGCAATCTGACCAAGGCTACTCAGTATGCAGAGGCTGTTGTTGCAGCGTCGAGTGCCATTTACGAGCGCGACATCACCGCTACGATTCGTATTGGACAGCTGTTCATTTGGCAGACGACCGATCCATATCCTGGTACAACTACGTCGACCATGCTAACGCAATTCCGCGATCGTTGGCGGGCAAACTACGGCACTGTTAACCGCACGATTGCCCATCTTCTCTCGGGCATCAACAATATCGGCGGAGTTGCCTACTTGGAGACGATGTGTAACAAGGACTTTGGTTACGCGGTCAGTGGTCTCAACAATAACATCACCTATCCAGCAACGGGATATGTGTGGGACACTGATGTGTTCTCTCACGAAACAGGACACAACGTGGGTTCTCCGCATACGTTCAATTGTGGATGGGCACCACCGATCGACTCCTGTGTTGCTGCTGAAGGGGGCTCGTGCTACACGGGAACCAAGGCGGTCAAGGGCACAATCATGTCATACTGCCACCTGACAGCGCAGGGGACAACACTCAACTTTCATCCTCGTGTTGCAGCCTACATGAAGACGCGCTTTACAAGCGACGCATGTACACCGCTGACGTTTGATTTGTCGGTAACTCTAAACGACTCAGCACGTGCCTGTCAGAATTCACTGGCTTCGATAACAGCTGTAGCAACTGCCGGCTCAGAGCCTTACTCGTACCGCTGGCAGTCTCCGGCGTTTGATACAACAACGACGACAGGGAACTTCACATTTGTCGTGACAGGCAATTATCTGCTCCGACTGACAGTCACGGATAACGTGGGCAATATCGTGCGCGACAGTTGCGTTGTGCGCGTGCGCCCATCACCTGATGCGAAGATCACGGCCTCCTCGCTTAAAGTCTGTCAGGGAACTACCGT
>CAZAGH010000017.1:0-22270 GCA_964484755.1 uncultured Melioribacter sp.
GTTACGGCCACGGAGTGCGATGCGCTTCCGCTCTCCGTCCAGGTAGTGCCGTCCGTAGAGGGTTGAACGGGGATCGATTCTGGGTAGACAATCCATGGTCGAACGTCCTGCAGAAATCCTGCGCTGACGTTGGAGATGGTTTTGATTGAATCCATGTCGATCTCAACATCCATATCCTGACCCTGTATGCCGTGCCAGTCGCCTTTGCGCCATACCACGGAGCCCCGTATCCCATCGATCATCGAGACAGGACCTTCCGCCATGTACTGTGGATTTGGTGTACTGTGTAGCGTGACCCGCCAATTCGCGGGTATACGATAGAAGTGGGCACTTGTTACTCCACTCGAATCATCTCCACGATACGATCGCGCATGGACACGCGAGCTAGTCGATATCGTAAAGGGGCCCACATACCGCAAGGGAAGGTGTGTTGAATCATCATTGATACAGTATCGAATGTCTTGACCGCTGATTGTGATCACAGCGCTATCTGCGAAGAGCTTATCGGCCGACGTAATGATCGGCGCCATAACAAAGTTTACTTCAGGCAGTGCGCCACGAGTTTCCATCTCGGTGCCGCGCTGCATGTTGGGCTGATCACGGAGTTCAAACCTGACTTCTCGGGCATTCGTTAGCTCATCGTGCGTGATCAGATTGCTGGCAAGGGGCTTGCCATCCACGAAAAGCTGATGCACATAGAAGGACGTAGGACTCTGACGCTTGGCCACAATGCGAAGGGAGCGTTCACCGATAGATATCTGAGCAGTGTCGAAGAGCGGCGTACCAATCGCATAGTGCGGACTTCCAGGCGTTACAGGGTAAAGTCCGAGTGCACTCCATACATACCAGGCAGACATCTGACCACAGTCTTCATTGCCGGGTAATCCTTCTGGACCAGTCTTGTAGAGGCTATCCATGATCTGCCGCACGAGACGCTGTGTCTTCCATGGCTTACCAATGTAGTTGTATAGGTAGGCCATGTGATGGCTTGGCTCATTACCATGTGCATATTGTCCGATGAGCCCCGTGATATCAGCCTGTGTTCGTCCTGTTGTTTGCGTAGGGGCTGTAAACAAGTCGTCAAGTTTGCGTTCTGCATTAGCTGCACCACCCATGAGACGCACCATCCCTGGAATGTCCTGCGGTACAAAGAACGAATATTGCCAGCTATTGGCCTCGGTGTAATGATTGTTTACTTCACGGGGATCAAAGCGTTGGAGAAAGTCGCCGTTGCGTCGTGGACGCATAAAGCCTGAGACAGTGTCGTAGACGTTGCGGTAGGAGGCTGCCCGACGATAGTATGTCTGCATGTCTTCAGCTTTGCCGAGCATACGAGCAACCTCGGCGATGCACCAGTCATCAAAGGCGTATTCAAGAGTCTTAGACACAGACTCGTGTTCATCTTCGATGCTGATGTAGCCCCTTGCCCGATATGCCGGCAGACCAAGGTGATCCCACGTTGCGCTTGCCTTCATAGCCTCGAAGGCAAGGGTGGTATCGAAGGCATTGATGCCTTTGACAAGCGCGTCGGTGATGACAGGAATGCTGTGATAGCCGATCATGCAATCGGTCTCATTAGCACTGAGTTCCCATACCGGAAGACGTCCACCTTGCTGATACTGATGCAGAAACGTCTTGATATAGTCGAGTGTGCGGGCGCTATCAATTAACGTGTAGAGTGGATGCGCCGCTCGGAAGGTATCCCACAGGCTGAAAACCGTGTATTGCGTGTGAGTGGTCGAGAGATGAATCTTGTTGTCACGTCCACGATAGCGTCCGTCTACGTCCGACATAACATTAGGCACAACCATCGTGTGGTAGAGCGCGGTGTAGAAGTTCTTGAGTTCGGTCTGGTTCTTACCCGACACACGGATACGACCGAGCTCCTTGTTCCATGTATTCGTTGCTTCACGACGCACTCGATCAAAATCCCAATGTGGGAGTTCCTGAGTGAGGTTCTTTCCAGCCCCTTCACAGTCGACCGATGAGATGGCAACCTTGACGAGAAGGTCATCTGAACCCTTGTTGAAGTTCAATGCAACAGCTATACTATCTGATACGATCTCCATTCCAGGGGTCAGCGATTGTATTCGCTGATTACTAGTGCAGCTGATGATTGGCTTTGAGAAATCGATAACGAAGTATACATACTGGTCCTTTGCCCAGGCTTCACTGTGGCGATATCCCTCGATACGTGTTGGGCTCACAACCTTGAGTCGCGCGCCGAGTGTCTTGTCACGATGACGAAGGTCGATGAGAATGCTACGAGTTGATGCCTGGTTGCGGGAGTATCGATACCGGTGCATTCCAACGCGAGTCGTCGTCGTGAGCTCTGCACGAATGTCATCATCGGTAAGCGTCACAGCGTAATAGCCTGGCTTGGCAACCTCATCGCCATGACGAAATGACGATCCGTAAGCATTGGGGTCAAAACTCAGGGGGCCTGTAAACGGCATCAGGAGGATGTCTCCATAATCCGAGCATCCCGTACCGCTCAAGTGTGTGTGGGAAAACCCATAGATCAGTGAATCTGGATAGTAATATCCGCTGCACCCCTCCCAACTTCCGTCCCGCCGTGTGTCGGGACTTAGCTGCACCATACCATAGGGTAGAGTTGCTCCAGGGTAGGTATGGCCGGTGCCACCGGTGCCCGTCATAGGGTCAACAAAGCGAGTAAGGTCTTGGGCCGAACAAAGGCAGCCGACGAGTAGGAAAAGGAGGGACGAGAGGATGCGTGGCATAGGTAGCGAAGATAGGGACGGAGGAGGAGGTACTAGGTACGAGGTACGAAGCACGAAGGGTACGGGGGGACGGTGTAGATTTGCTGTCATGAAGATTCTCATCTCAATCCTTGCAGTGCTGGCAAGTGCGGCATTAGTCTTTGTGGCTGGTCCCTCAACGCCTGTCCCTGCGTTTACGGTGTCGGCTCCACGAGTTCCAGCTGATCTTGCGCAACTTGAGGGTTTGGTGCAGAAGTTGGAGTCGTTGTACCCAACCAAGCCTGAGGTAGGAGCACAGATCCTTTGGGCGGATAGTGTGCCTAAGCAAACAGATATCGCAATCGTCTATCTGCATGGGTTTTCGGGAACATGGCGTGACGGTTCCCCAGCAATCGAGCGGGTAGCAAAGGAGCTTCATGCGAATGTGTATCTCGCACGATTGCACGGTCATGGTCTACGCGTGCCGGAGCCCCTTATCGACTACTCACCAGATTCGGTGTACGCCAGTGCATTGCATGCGTTAGCAGTTGGTAAACAACTTGGCAAGCGAGTAATCGTGGTAGGTACCTCTACGGGTGCAACACTTGGATTGATGTTAGCTGCCAAGCATCCACAAGATGTTGCAGCAGTCGTCAACTGGTCGCCGAATATCCGGCTTGCCCATCCGCTGAGCTTTTTAAGCAATGGGCCATGGGGCCTGCAGCTCACCCGCATGATCGTTGGGGGAGACTATCGCGCGGTGCAGATGCCCGACCCACGACGTGCTAAGTATTGGTACATGAAGTATCGTGCCGAGGCAATTCCACAACTGCAAGCACTGCTTGAGGCATCAATGACACCAGAGACGTTCGCACAGATCAAGCAACCGGTGCTAACAATGTGCTGGTACAAGAACAACGATGTGCAGGACTCACTCGTGAGTGTTGATGCGATGCGCACGATGCACGCACAACTGTCATCGAGCAAGAAACAGTTCATTGAGCTCGACGCCGAGGCACATGAGATTGGATATGCGCCAGAATCGAAACGGGTGGACGAGGTAATACGCAGAACCGTTGAGTTTGTGCGATAGGTACTAACTACCGCTGCGTGGTTTGTGGCGAGTCTGCCCCGATGTACCTCGCCGTTTGAATTTGCGACCAACCGTGGTAGTAATCCTGCCAGTCTTAGGCGCTGAAAAGCGCTCTTCGATCAGCTCGAGAGTATCGACGTCATACACGAAACCATGGTCGTAGGTGTCGCGAATAATGACTCTCACAGCTCTACCAAATGGACCTCGCAGGAGGCGGTGGGTAGGGTTACATTCAATAAAGTCCTTTACGATCGATCTTACATCGAAGACCCACCCTGAAGTTAGGTAGAAGCTCCGCATCTCCTCTGGCAGATCGAGCTTGCGGAAATGCTCTTCACCGAACATCGCGACAACAAAGATGGGCGATGGATATGAACGCTCATGCTCGAACCACACATGGGGAACGAATGCGTAGCGTTTACGAAGTTCCTCAGCAAAGAGCTGCTCTCGACGATTAACACGCTGCACGTGTGCTGTTTGTGCCAGTGCCTCATCGAATCCCGATCCAGCAAGTTGGACGCATGCTCGAATGCGGTTTGCTAGTTCTTCGTCGTCCAGCGCTCCAGATACAAATGCATCGTATCGTCGCAGAGCCTTGGCTGCATTGATATATCCCAATAGGCTTGGGATTTGTCCTCGGCGGACGTTGTTGAGCGCGCACTGACGCTCCAGATATTGCTTGATATCCATGATGTACCTCATCGATTGCGGCTTTGCCACCGGCTCGAAACCGGTTGGTGGTCTTCGTCGGGCCGCATCCCTCAGACCGTCGTGATGAGAAGTTGTTGAATGAAGCTGAACGACGATCCTCCCCAATTATTGCCCATGTGAGTTAAGTAGTATATGATAGATATGGGGCCGAGCTGGCACGCTGTTTGTAGATCAAGCTGTATGAACATCATTACACAAACAGTTGGAGCCTTGATATCCATTGCCGTCCTAAGCAGTGTATATCTGAACGCGCAGACAATTCGTGCAGGGGGCTCACTGCACTTTTCAATCGAGAATGCGCATCGAATTCCTAATGAGCTCGATCTCGGAAACTCTCTTACTAATCGACTGTATCTCGATGGTACTGTGGATGTAGAGATCATTCACCATGTGCTGTATGCCTATACATCCTTCTACACTGCTGGACCTGGATTGGAAGTGGGCACATTCTTTTATCCAGTCCGGAAGCTGCCTGTATACGTCAATATTGGGATTGGGGGCGCTGACAAGGAGAATGTTCCGCCATTTACTGTTGGACTAGGTGGCTTCGCGCAGATAGGCGAGCAGTCGTACCTCCGCTGGCGATTCAATGGAATTGGACTTACCCCATCGGTATCGATTGGATATGCCTACAGCCTCTATCGCGACTACGACATACCAGCCCGTGACCGTAATGACTTTGAAATGTCTGGTTTTGACATTCCGAATGTGACCGCGAGGGCGCAGGCAACATATATGCGCAAAGGCAGAGACTGCGACGTGCAGTTCGTACTGAATAACACTTCACAGCAAGCACAACGAGATGTGTTGATCGATGTGATGTTTTACGGTATCGCTACTATGCCTCTGGAAGTTCGACCCGTGATCGCATCGCACGTTGTGCCTGCAGGCAGAGTTCTTGTAAGCGACCACGTACCAATCTTTGGTTTGGTAGGAAATGCACGAGAACTCGATGTTGTATCGTATGGCTCGTTTGAGCAACTCGATGCCAAACTGTTGACCAAGCTAGGACTCAAGAACCTTCGTAAAAATGACGTCGAAACAACGATCACCAAGTTCCAGCTTGCAGATGACAATGTCGCCGAGGTCAAGTTCGAGGTTAAAAGCAACCTTGAGGCTGACGTCGATGGTCTGATCTTGCGAGCAGAACTATTCGATGAGAAGAGTAATCCACTTGAGGTACGATACTTCAGCATCAATGACCTCTTCACGCGGGGTACTGTCGTAGTGCCCGAAATGTCTACGATCCACGACGCAAACCCCAAGACTAAGTTCATCAAGTGTACGCCCATCCTCTACCATGAGGTAGACAAGTAAAGCCAGCCCATCCTCCGTATGTTTGCCGCCGTCGGGCAGATAGTCCGATAACGCCACATTTCGAATGTGCTGATGTGAAGCTGGTCAACAGATTACATACTGCGATTTCACGAGCAACATCCTCAGGTGCCTTTATCCCCGAGATTGATGGACTGCGGTTCATAGCTATTATGGCTGTCGTTGCTTTTCACCTTGGTGGACGTTACTTCGAACGTCCTGCGCGGCCATTCTGGGAGCCAGGTGGAGATATCGCCGGTTGGATCGTCTATACAGGGTTCTTCGGCGTACAGCTTTTCTTCGTGATCAGCGGTTTTGTTCTGGCACTACCGTTTGCGCAAGCAGAGCTTTCCGCCGGACGCACGGTGGAGCTCAAGAAGTACTTCTGGCGCCGAGTCACTCGCCTTCAGCCCCCATATGTCATCAGCTTGGTTGTGTACTTCATTGTTGCGATGATCAACAACTTCAAGCCTGTCACGGATCAGCTTGGCAAGTACATTGAGCATTTCTTTGCCCATGTCTTCTATCTCCATGGCGCGTTCTATGGTCCGCTCGACACGCCTGGATACTTTGCACTCAATCACGTGACATGGTCGCTCGAAGTCGAGGTACAGTTCTATATCATCGCTCCGCTGCTCGCATTGGTCTTCAGAGTTCATGATCACACCAAGCGTAGAATGCTGTTGGTGTTGATGATCGTTCTCTCCCATACGATGATGTACGTGGTGCCACGACCGCCAGTTGCAGTTACGGTTGTCCCGTTTCTGTACTACTTCCTTCTGGGCTTTTTACTTGTCGACATCTATCTGATCGACTGGAACGGGAAAGCCCCTTCACGGTCGTACACATGGGATCTCATCGGCCTCAGTGCATGGGGTGTTGGACCATTCCTCGTAGGACAAAGTCACTCAAAGGACCTCTACGCCCTGGCGGTGATACTCATAGCCTACGTCGCTGCATTTCGCGGCATTCTGTTGTCGGCATTCTTCCGCAATACATGGATCGTGGCGATAGGGGGCATGTGCTACACGATCTACCTGTATCACACCGTGATGTTCTGGCCCCTTCATCAATTCTGGGATTGGCTCGTTTTTGGCAAAGCCATTCCGACGACCTTACCAGCTATCATGACGCAGATTGTTGTTCTAACGGCTTCTGTGATTGCGATATCGGCGGTCTTCTTTGTGCTGTTCGAAAAGCCTTTCATGAAGAGCCGTCGGAAGTCTGCCTAAACGCCCTTACTGCGGCTTATTGAAGGCCTTTAGGTCATAACTAAACGTCAGCATCGCATACCGACGCAGTGCATTTGTTCTTGTGTCTTCGATCGAAACGTCATTGATCGAGCGATTGATGGCATCGTTCTGATTGAGAATGTCGTTCACCGTGAAACGGATCTCAGCTGCGCGGTTCTCGAGGAACCGATATCCGATACCCGCATTCCACACTGTAAAGCTTCTGTTGAACTCTGTTCCAAGACCGGAGTATAGGGTCTGGTTCACATCTGTGCTACAGGCAACTGCACCAAGGTTCCAGATCACTCGGGCTGATGCAACATGTGTGAAGTAGTTGTCGTCGGCATTGATCTGAATGGTGTTCTTCACCCACGTATACATACCGTTATAGGAGATCGACACGTCAAGATCTTCAGATGCAGCACTGCTGAGGAAGATCCCCGCATTACCCGTTGTTGAGTTCGAAAAGTTCTTGTTGTTGTTGATCAAGCCAGGCGTGCGCGTGTAGAACACGCCAGAGTTCAGATTCAAGTTCCAGCCCATAACCGGGAAGCCGTAGGTAAAGAAGCTTCGCAGGTTCCAGTTGCCCTCAAGGTTTACAGGACGCGATAGCTGGGTTCCAGGACCAATAACGATGCCGCTGAATTGGGCTCTTCCGATCGTATCACCTGGACGCAGGAACTCAACAGCGTTGCCGATAAAGTTTGCTGTGTAGCTAACATTGACAAAGCCAAACATCGTCTTGCCTTGCATCCATTGGGCATCGACGAATCGTGCATTCACAGAGTGGGTGTATTCCTGTACAAGGTTGGGATTCCCAATGCGGAGCTGCAGTGGGTTGGAGTTGTCGACAATATCCTGCAGCTGATTAATAGAAGGGGCATTGGTGCTTGTGCGATAAAACAGTCGCAGATTGCTTGCCTGAGAGAACTTCTGCTGCCACATCAATGATGGTAGAAAGTTCTGGAAGGTGCGTTCAACTCTATTGCTCAGCGGATACGTCTGCTCGCCAGAGAGCTGCGCGTATTGGTAGTTTCCACCAAAGGTAATGATGGTGTTATCTCCCCGCATGCGGTAGAGTGCGCCAAGACGCTGCGTGCTGTAGCCATTTGTGAAACTGTTGCTCAGAAGGCTGTCAACCTGGGTGAACGACCCAGAGGCTGAATCAAGATTGCGCGTCATTCTGCGCGATGTATTCTCCGTAAATGACGGCTCATACGAAACCTGTAGCATGTCGCGTGCGCCAACAGGTTCTGTATAGGCAAGCTGACCTCCAATGGTGCGTCCTGTAGAACCTCCATCTGAGCGTTGATCAAATCGAAACGTCGAGTCTAGCGGAATTGTGAATTGGTTCGTTGATTCCAGCGAACCATCATTCCATCTGTTCGACCCATCGACGTTCAACGTTGCGGCAATTGTGCGACCATTGGATGATAGCAGACGACGATAGGTCGTAGAGATCGATGCATTGTAGCCTCCGTTATCACCAACGTTTGTTGTCGAGGTTGTATTCAACGGGTTTGTTACCAGCGATGTTGTGCCGAGAACACTACTTGTAGAGTTAGAGCCCTGCAGTGTAATGCGAGGCGAGATCACGAGGGCATTGACACTATCAATGAACGACTCAATCCGCATGTTAAAACGGTGGTTGTTTGAGTTGGTATTTGCTGTGTCCTGCTGCGTATATACTTGGCCTGCATTCTGCGCTGACAGGTATTGCCTGTTGAGATCGGTCGTGCGATCATTGTTAGCATTATTGAAGAAATAGCTCGATGAAACGTTTGTGCGATCTCCCCATTGATCGCTATAGTTTGCGCCTATTGCATTCGTCGCTGCAATGCCACCTTGTTGTCCGACAAAGAAGTTCGAGAAGCCACCCATTGGACCACCGCCACCACCGCCGCCGCCCATGCGCATCATCATCTGTGAGCCGCCGCCACTCATATAGCGTGACATCATGCGCCCCATGCCCCCTGACATACCTCCACCGCCGCCCATGGTGCCGAGGATGTCTTGGAAAGAGAAGTTCTGCTGATTGATATTATTCGACATCCCGATGATCGAGACGCGTTGTGCGCCTGAGAAGTTGTTTACGGTGGCACCAGCCTGATAGCGATCTTGATCGCCGTAGCCGGCGTACATACGTCCAAACGACCCGTTGCGTTTGTCCTTGCGCGTTACAACATTCATCTGCTTTGATGTGTTGCCGTCGTCAAATCCTGAGAACATTGATAGATCACTGCCACGATCGAAGACCTGTACGCGGTCTACCATGTCAGCTGGAAGGTTGCGCAGGGTAGCTTGGGCATCATCACCGAAAAACTCTCGCCCATCCACCGTAACCCTTCGTACTTCTTCGCCTTGTGCACGCACGGTGCCATTCTCCACCGTGATACCCGGCATCTTCTTCACGAGATCTTCTGCCGTTGCATTTGGGTTGGTCTTGAACGCCTGAGCGTTATAGTCCATTGTGTCGCCCTTGACCTCCATGCGTATCGCGGTTGCCTCAACGTTGATGGCGGCAGTTCGAACCGTATCCTGCTGCAGGCGAAACGTACCAACATCTGGCTTGCCCTCACGCACGAAGACCGTGGATTCCAGCTTTCGGAATCCGATAGCCGAAACACTGAGTTTGTATGCACCAAGGGGCACATCCTTGATCGTGAACTTGCCATCGCGTTCGGAATACCCGCCGCGCGTAAGTGTTGAATCCTTGATAGAGACGAAGCGGATAGCTGCACCTGGCACAGGGCTTGCATCAGAGGCCTGTACGACTGTGCCCTTGATGTTGATGGACTGCGCTATAACACAAGTCGTAAAAAAAGGTAGCAGGAGTGAAGTAACAAAAGTTCTCATTAATCGTTAAACGAACTACTTGGCTGCTTAGTTCGTTGCATGGTGGGGAGAGGTTGCAAAGATACCGCAGTGTTTTTGCTTCTCACCTATCGTAACTATGTGGAGTATTCAATCATTTCCATAGGTTTGTAACCCATGTCAAAGAAATCTTCAATCCCGGCCCCGCTTGTTAGCGGAACAGGCATACACATGTACCTCGCTGCCGCCCGTTGGCGTGCAGCTGCTGATGACGCATATCGTCAGGCAGGTATCTCACCTCTGCAATTCAACGTGCTCATTGCCATCCAGGCTCTGCAGAAGAATGATGGCTCTGCCAAGCAGGTCCACATTGCTCGATATGCGGGCGTTGATGTGATGACGTTGTCGAAGAACGTTCGTGCTCTTGAGGAGTCCGGGCTCGTTCGTAGGCTCGAAGATCCGCATGATTCACGCGCTCGCATAGTCGAACTCACACGCGAGGGTACGAATCGTGTCAAGCAGCTCGAAAAGGCGCTTGGCAAATTGGATAAACAGATCTTCGCCGACTCAAAGGGCATCGCAGTCTTCGAGAAAGTTCTCTCGAACGTCTTCGACCAGACAACATGAATGCTTCGCTGATCTCTTCCCTTGGATATGTGCGCATCGCCGCATGCGCACCTCGGGTAACACTTGCTGATGTCACGGCAAATGTTGAAGAGATCAAGCGAATTGCCACAGAGGTCCATAAGCAGGGGGCAGACATTGCGCTCTTTCCGGAGCTTTGCCTGTGTGGGTACACATGTGCTGACCTGTTCCGGCAGCCAACATTGTTGCAGGCATGCCTCAATGGGCTCGAGGCTTTGCGCATATTCAGTGAGAACCTCCATCTTTTGATGGTTGTCAGCGCTCCGCTGGAGTGGCAGGGAAAACTCTACAATGTTGCCGTCGTGATCAACGACGGGGCATACGTGGCTGTTGTTCCGAAATCCTATCTGCCAAATACCCGCGAGTATTATGATCAGCGCTGGTTCGCAAGCGGTAGGTCTCTTCGGGGTGAAATGGTGCATATCAATGGGCATGATGTGCCATTCGGCGTTGACATTCTTATCGCCGACGTAGCCCGCCAGAGCCTCGTGCTTGGTGTCGAACTCTGCGAGGATCTGTGGTCCATAGCGCCCCCTTCCGGTGAACTCGTGCGCCACGGTGCAACGATCATCTTGAACTGCTCGGCTAGCAACGAAATCGTTGGTAAGGCATCGTACCGCGCCAATCTGGTTCAGATGCAGTCTGCACGCACCTACTCGGTGTACGCGTACTCATCTGCTGGACCAACAGAGAGTACCACCGACGTGGTCTATGGCGGACACTGCATGGTTGCTGAGTGCGGCGAAATGGTCGCCCAGAATCAGCGATTTGAGTTAAGGGGCTCCTATACGCTCGCTGATGTGGACATTGACCGTTGCGTTCGCGAGCGCCTCGGCGGAACGTCTTTTGCACAAGAAGATTCTCAACAGATCGTACGTCGTATCCAAACGCGGGTCCCGTCGTCAACGAAGCACAGTATTCTGCGTCGTATCGACACGTCTCCATTCGTGCCCGCACATAGTAATGACAGGGCAGAGCGCTGCCACGAGATTATGTCGATCCAGGCCACGGGGCTTGCTGTTCGCATCCAACGATCTGGTGCTAAGAAGGTCGTCCTCGGATTGTCCGGAGGACTCGACTCGACTCTGGCTCTGCTTGTGTGTATGAAAGCATGCGACCTGCTCGGCCTGCCACACGAGACGATCCTGGCAGTATCGTTGCCCGGTATGGGTACGACAGATCGTACGTTCAGCAACGCTGAAGCACTTGCGGCGGCTATCGGTGTATCATATCGCACCATCTCGATCGAACAGGCTGTTCATGCTCACTTTGCGGACATAGGTCACGACCCAGCGAAGACTGATCTCGTGTACGAGAATGCCCAAGCACGGGAACGCACCCAGATCCTTATGGATCTGGCCAACATGAATCGTGGCATCGTTGTTGGAACCGGCGATCTCTCCGAGATCGCCTTGGGTTGGAGCACCTACAACGCCGATCACATGTCGATGTATAACCCCAATGCTGGCGTACCTAAGACACTTGTGCAGCACTTGATCGCGTGGCATGCAGAATCGGCACCTGAAGCAGTTGCCGTGATCCTCCGAGACATTCTCGATACGCCAATCTCACCCGAGCTGTTGCCGAAGGGGGCTGATGGTTCCCACGGTCATACCACAGAAGATGTTATCGGTCCGTACGAGATCCATGATTTCTTCCTGTATCGATTCGTTCGCCTGCAGGAGCCTGTGCGAACCATTGCCGTGCTTGCCTGTGTAGCTTTTGCACCGAGATACACATCTGATCAAATTCTTGGCTGGTTGCGCATCTTTCTAACCAGATTTATCGTCAACCAGTTTAAGCGTTCCTGCATGCCTGATGGGGTCAAGGTGGGCTCTGTTGCATTGTCGCCACGTTCTGACTGGCGCATGCCAAGCGACATGAGTACGGCACTTTGGTTATCTGAACTTGAGTCCATAACGGCTGAAATCGAAAGATTTTAAACTATTTTTCCGTTGGCCGGTAACTTTTTGTACAAAAGTTAGGTTCTTTTACGGATGCGACTTCCCATTACCGTCCTGATAGCTGACGACCATGAGGTCTCCAGAATTGGAATTCGACACATGTTGTCGAAGGATCCTGACGTGGAGATTATTGGCGAAGCCGCGGATGGAGGACAGGCCGTTCAGATTGCGCATGAGATTCGGCCCCACGTGATCCTTATGGATGTGCGCATGCCCCTTATGTCGGGTATTGAAGCACTCAAACGCATCAAGCGAGACAACACAACGACTTCGGTGATCATGCTGTCGGCTGCTTCGGATACGTCCATCATTCGCTCATCCCTTGAGAATGGGGCCGATGGGTACCTCACGAAGGATGTCACCTCGGACGAGCTTACGCATGCCGTGCGATCTGTTGCAATCGGAGAGCGCATCTTGAGCGCGACAGTTCGCCGTACACTTGAGCATGGTCAGCCAGACGGCATACCTGCGGTTGTTCCAAGGTTTGATAGCACGCTCACACGACGTGAAGTAGAAATTGTCTCCCACGTAGCCTCCGGTCTTACAAGTCATGAGATCGCTGAACGGCTAGGAATCAGCCGACGAACCGTGGAAACGCATCGAGCTAGGATCATGACAAAGCTCGGTGTAAACAATGCAGCTGGTTTGGTTCGTCTTGCATTGCAGCATTCAAGTTCATTGAATGCAGAACAAGCAACCAGCTAACTTTGCAGATGCAGTTAACACCCGAAGTTGTTGCCCAGCTGGGCAGCATGGAGCTACGAGCGCGCCTTGTAGTTGAAGGATTCATTACCGGACTCCACAAGAGCCCCTTTCATGGATTCTCTGCGGAGTTCTCCGAACACCGTCAGTACCGTCGTGGCGATGAGCTCAAGCATATCGACTGGAAGATCTACGGACGTTCTAATCGGTTCTATATCAAGCAGTACGAGGACGAGACAAATCTTCGTGCGATGATCTGTGTGGACATGAGCGCATCGATGTCGTATGCTTCGGAAGGTCACATCACCAAGTACCAGTATGCCACATATCTGGCAGCTGCATTGTCATACTTGATCCTACAGCAGCGCGACGCTGTAGGCCTTTCGTTGTACAACACCGACGTGCAGACTTTTCTACCATCACGGTCAAAAATGTCGTACGTGCAGGAGTTGATGAGAGCTCTTGAATCAACAGTTCCAGCCTCGACAACGGGCACGGCCGTAGCACTGCATCATATTGCCGACCAACTCTCCCGCAGGGGGCTCGTTGTAATTCTCAGTGATTTCTTCGACGATCCAACCGAGGTTTTGAGCGCTCTTCGGCACTTCCGTCACGATCAACACGACGTACTCGTGATGCAGATTCTTGACCCGCGTGAAGTTGATTTTGACTTCGGTACGTCGGCAGTCTTTCGTGATATCGAAACGGGAGAAGAGATGCCAACGCAGCCGCTGCAAATTCGGGGCTCGTACCGCGCAGCTGTCGAAGAATTCACGCAGAACCTCAAGCGCGGATGCCACGACTTGAATATCGACTACATGCGGGTGACCACGAACACACCGTTCGACGCAGCCCTTCGCGAATATCTTGTGAAACGACAATCGATTCGAGGATGATGAAACCAACCGGACTATACACAGCGCTGATCACACCAATGACCTCAGATGGCGCGGTCGACCTCAAGGCTTTTACAACATTGATCAATCAGCAACTCGATGCAGGTGTTGATGGACTCGTTGTATGTGGGTCCACTGGGGAAGGGGCTACTCTTTCTTCTGAGGAAAAGCAGTCGCTCTGGTCAACCGCCGTGCAGCATGTTGCGGGCCGCGCGCCCGTGATCGCGGGCACAGGTTCTAATGACACGCGCGCAACGATCGAGCTCTCCCGTCTAGCCAAGAATTGTGGTGTAGACGCACTCCTTCTTGTTTCTCCATACTACAACAAGCCCCCTCAAGCAGGACTGATTGTTCATCATCGTGCAATCAGCGAGGCCGTGGACATTCCGCAGATCTTGTACAACGTGCCGGGTAGAACAGCAAGTAACATGCTGCCAGAGACGCAACTCGCGATAGCCGAGATGTGTCCCAATGTTGTTGCAACCAAGGAGGCTTCGGCAAATCTCGAACAGATGTCAGAGATTATTCGAAACGCTCCGGCACATTTCTCGCTACTTGCTGGTGACGACTCTTTGACGCTGCCGATCATCGCATGTGGAGGCACAGGTGTTATTGCTGTGATATCGCATTATCTGCCAAAGACCTTTGGAGCCATGGTACGTGCGGCACTCGCTGGTGATTTCGAGACAGCCCGCAAACATCACGAAGCTTGTATGCCGTACTATGCGGCCAACTTCTGGGAGTCGAATCCTCTTCCCATCAAGTACATCATGCATAAGCTTGGATTCGCCGACCTAGCGTACAGGCTGCCGCTGGTTCCACCGAGTTCTGCAACACAGGCACGGCTTGATGGCATCATTGCATCCATCAATGACAGCGTAGCATGAGCATCGCATTCCCACGTATCATGGGGGTGGTTAACGTTACGCCCGACTCGTTCTCTGATGGTGGTCTGTACGAAACAGCACAGCCGGCGATCGCTCATGCATGCGCCTTGATAGCTCAAGGGGCCGACATGCTTGATGTTGGTGGCGAAAGCACGCGGCCAGGTGCTGAAGCCGTGTCGGCCGAGGTTGAATGTGATCGTGTACTGCCGGTGATCCGTGGCATCCGTGACGTGAACCCACTCATACCGATCTCCATCGACACGATGAAGTCCGAAGTGGCTGATGCAGCTGTGCGTGCTGGTGCAACGATCATTAATGACGTATCAGGGGGCGTTGCCGATGAGGCCATGTTCGACGTTGTTGCCAGACATGATGTGCCATACATCCTTATGCATATGCAAGGAACTCCACGCACGATGCAGGAAAGCCCAGCTTATGATGATGTTGTAGCTGATGTTGCACAGTTCCTTCGTCAACGCGTCGAGGCTGCTCGTTCAAAGGGCATACGCCGAATCATCATTGATCCGGGAATTGGCTTTGGGAAGACCGGCGACCACAACATCGCATTGCTGCAGCATCTCAATCAATTCGTCGGCATAGCAGAGGAAATGTTACTAGGGATTTCGCGAAAGCGATTCCTAGGAGCCATCACCGGCATTACAGATGCAGCAGATAGAGATGTTGTGACAGCGCTTGCGCACGCGTTGCTCATCAACGCTCCTGTCGACATTATTCGAGTACACAACGTAGCCCTCCATGCGCAGCTGCGTTCACTCACTGGTGCGCTGCGTTAAACAGCGCGAAATTTCGCTACGTCGATACCGTTCTTCTTGATTCTTGTATGCAGAGTCTCTCGACTAATTCCAAGAATGGCTGCGGCCTTTGATACATTCCCGGCGGTCTTTTCAAGCACCTTCTCAATCTTTTCGCGATCTGATCCGAATGCCTCTGTGTCCTCTGTAGCACCGGCGGCCGCCGATGCAGACTGTGACGTTGTCTCTGTCAAGGGGGCTTGCGGTGCAGCAGTGCGAACGGGAATCGATGTGTTAGTGCGGCCAAGAATGCGATGCAGATCAGCTACTTCGAGCTCATCATTTGACATCGTTTGGAATGCCACGCGCAACGTGCTGGCAAGTTCTCGCACATTGCCTGGCCATGAGTACTGCTGCAGATAGTCGATGGCGCCGGGGGAGACAGATTTGTTGTCGCCCATGTCCTTGTTGTGCTTACCAACGTAATACTCAACGATCTCTGGGATGTCCTCTTTGCGCTCCCGCAAAGCTGGAATGTAGATGTCGCACTCGCGCAAACGATGATACAGTTGTTCGCGGAATCGTCCTTCAGCCATGGCCTCGATGAGATTACGGTCTGTTGCGCTTACAAATCGAATATCTACCGGCTCTACTTCGACAGAACCAAGACGTCGAACGCCGCGCTGTTCCATCGGAAGCAGCAGGTTGGCCTGCAGCTCCTGCGGCATGTCGCCGATCTCGTCCATGAACAACGTGCCCTTGTGTGCCTGATGAAAGAGTCCACGCTTGTTTTCCATGGCACCTGAGAACGAGCCGCGCATATGACCGAACAATTCGCTTTGAAAGAGCTCGCGGGGGATGTTGGGAATGTCGACTGTTACGAAGGGGTGTTTGGCACGACGGCTTACCGCATGCAGAGCTTGCGCAACGAGCTTCTTCCCGGTTCCAGTTTCTCCAAGCACGAGCACATTAAGATCAGTTCTACCATAGCGCAATACAAGGTCGGCAACATCCATCATGGCCTGACTGGATCCGATGATGCCGTGTGACTCCATGATGCGACGTTTGTCTTCGTCCGACGTACCGCTCTTGATCCTGTCCATGGCTGCGGTCAACACGCCAACGAGACGTTCATTCGTGAGCGTAGACTTATCGATGAAATTGATGGCTCCAAGCTTTGTGGCCTGAACGGCCATTTCGATTGTTCCTTTGCCAGAGATCATGATCACGGGAACGTTGGGGAACTCACGAATGGAGCGCCCAAGTACATCAATACCCGTCATCGACGACTCACTGCCGAACTCGATGTCCAGCAGCATTAATGCGATTTCCTTTGCGCTCTTCTGCAGGAGCGATAGCGCCTGCTCGGGGCTATTGCGCACCTCTGCCTCCCAGCCTTGCGCCTGAACGACGTCGGCAATGGTCGCGGAGAAATCTCGATTATCGTCTACGATCAGGATCTTCATGTTGTATCAGTATTTCTGTACGTATTCCATCAGCCTATCAAACTCGGCACGCATATCACGACTTTGAAATGTGGAGAGATCAGGGTTCCACGTCGCTCGTAAATATACATCTGTATAGGGGTTGATATACTCAATGTAGCGCGCACGCTTCCCACGTACACTCAGGGCTTGGGTCTTGAGGAATGCGCTGTTGACAGATGAGGCCAAATCACAGTACTCAGAGGGCTCTAGGTGCACGAGATACTGCTCTTGAATAGAATCTGACATGGGTCCAGTATACGAAAACGCTTCGCCCTTTGTGTTCAACGAATATCGCGTGACGATCTTGAGCGAATCATCTTCCGTTCCCCAGCGTATCTGGATGTCTCGTTGCGATTCACGGACGCAGGGAGCCAATGATGTCGGGCGTGTACGCGATGAAGACAGGCAGCCTGTCATCAGTGCGGTCACGGTAACAACTATCAACCAGCGAGAAAAGCGTCGAGACGCTGCACACATCGTTCAACTCCGATCAATTGTATTGTTCGAAACAGATCAGCTCCAACCTCACGATGCGTGAGGACAAGGCGCAAAGGTTTCATGAGGGCCCCCTGTTTTACACCAGCGGCATCGGCAGCGGATTGTGCCAGCCCCTTGAAGGCATCCTGCGATGCAAGCGTATCAGGACTCAGTCCTGTTTTGAACGTTTCAATTGCAGTTTTTAGTGTAGGGATTTTCGCAAGAACCTCTTGGGCCTCTGGGGTGAGCGGTGTGAGCGTATCCCCGAAAAGGTAGTCGGCAAACTCTGCGATGTCGGCGAGAAAAGCTACACGTTCACGAACCAGCTCGATTACATCGGCAACATACGACTCGGAAACATAGGGATACCCGCGCTCGAGAAGCTTGGGATGCAACTCTCGTGCAAGATCATGCACGTTGCGCTTTTTGAGATACTCGCCGTTCATCCAGTTGAGTTTCTGATAATCGAAGACGGCCCCAGCCTTGTTCACTCGTTCGAGTGTAAACGAATCAATGAGCTCCTGCATCGAGAAGAACTCGTTGTCAGTTCCCGGATTCCAACCGCAGAGTGCAACGAAGTTCACAAGGGCCTCTGGGAAGAATCCCTTTGCTGCAAAGTCACGCACCATCACGTCGCCATGACGCTTGCTCATCTTGGACCGATCTGGATTCAAGAGCAGTGGTACGTGTGCAAACTTCGGCGGTTCCCAACCAAAGGCCTGGTACAAAATGATGTGCTTTGGTGTGGATGGAAGCCATTCCTCGGCTCGAATCACATGCGTGATTTCCATCAGGTGATCGTCGACGACATTCGCGAGATGGTAGGTCGGGAAGCCGTCGCTCTTTAGCAGAATCTGATCGTCGATCTCGCGTCCGTTAACAACAACTTCGCCACGAATAAGGTCGTTAAAGCGAATGTCCTGCTGCAACGGCACTTTCAGTCGTATTACGTGCTGCGCACCCTCTTCAAGCAAACGAGCCGTCTCGAGCTCTCCGAGTGTATACTGATTGCGCATGGCAGAGCGATCGTACTTTGGGGCAATGCCAGCATTCTGTTGACGCTGGCGCATTGCATCGAGCTCCTCGGATGTATCAAAGGCATAGTAGGCTGTGCCGTTCTCGACAAGCTTCATGCCGTATTCGCGATATAGGTCGAAGCGTTCACTCTGCGTGTACGGACCGTGATCGCCGCCAACGTGCGGACCTTCGTCAAAGGTCACGCCGGCCCATGCCAGCGAGCTGATCTGTTCCTCAATGGCACCTTCGACAAACCGGGTACGATCGGTGTCCTCAATGCGGAGAATACATGAGCCACCATGATGCTTTGCAAACAGATAATTGTAAAGCGCAGTGCGAAGACTTCCGATATGGAGGAAGCCTGTTGGAGAGGGGGCGAATCTGACGCGCACACTCATAGATGTTGCTCCACTTCTGCATAGGTTTTTTCCGTTTCGAACACCCTGATCTTGACCATGTCAAGACCGTGTCCGCTCGGCAACATCGAGACAACATGCTCACAGAGCATGCGTGCAATGTTCTCGGCCGTCGTTGGGAAATCGACGATCACGTGCTTCAAGTTGTGCTCTCGGAGAAACTCCAGAACAACGGTATCCGAGGCATCGCAAAGAAATGCGTGGTCAAGTTCATCGACCTTGGACTGGATAAGCCCCTTCATGTCGAAATAGTCCATGACCATGCCTTGGTCATCAAGTTCGCCACGCAGCACAATGTGTGCCTCGTAGGAGTGACCATGGATGTTGCGGCATAGGCCCTTGTGCATTGGCAGACGGTGACCCATCTCCCAACGAAACTGCTTAGAGATCGTTGTTCGCATGTTACGCCTTCGTGTGCTCAGCTACGATGATGCTGTTGATCCCACCACGTGCCTTCCAGTCGGCTGTTACCTTCATCCAGATTGGATCGCAGGCTGCCACTAGATCATCAAGGATCTGATTGGTCACGGCCTCGTAAAAGATCCCGCGCTGACGGAAGTCGAAGTAGTAGTACTTGAGTGCTTTGAGCTCGATGCACACTTCGTTTGGGATATACTCTACCGTGATCGTGCCAAAATCCGGCAGACCGGTTTTAGGGCAGACCGACGTAAACTCTGGGTTTACGTGTGTGATGGTGAATCGGCGCCCAGGGCGTGGGTTTGGGAATGTTTCTAGGTTCATAGGCACAAAGATACGGGCTTATAAAAGAACACGGCGCCCTCCTTTTCAGGATGGGCGCCGCTGTGCAGGAGTATGATTTGTGTGTTATTGACGGAGTGCGTGGTGAACACCCCACACACAGTGATCACTCCATAGGATAAATCATTGGTAGAGCCATCAGTACTCGGTCTTGTGCGGCAACATCGGCAAGCATGATCGAGTACGATACCTGCTGACGTAGGCCAACCGGTACACGGCTGTAAACGCTCTCAAGTGCAGGTTCGGTTCCACGGATTTTCCGAAACGCCGCGGTAGCGAGGGCCTCTGTGGTGGACTCTTCCTCGTTATCAAGGTTCAGCATGCTCAGAAGTGCCTGCAGTCCATCTTCAGACTTTGGATACGACACGATGTCCACCTTTTGGTCTTCTGTAAGGCCGATGCGTTTCTTCGCAACGGCGATGGCTGTTCTGATGCCGCCCGAAACATCTGCCAATCCCGCCTGTAGCGCCGCCTCTCCGGTCCAGACACGACCACGTGCCAGTAGGCGAGTTGCCTCGAAATCCTTCTTTCGAGATGCAGCAACCTTGCTAACAAAGCGCTTATAGATGCCTGCACCAAGTGTTCGCAATTGCGCCTTATCGGCATCGCCAAGGGGCATGAGTGGATTCATAAAGTTGGCCGATGCACCCATTGAGACTGTGTCGACGGTGACGCCAATCTTGGATGCTGTTCCAGCAAAATTTGGAATCGCCATGATCACGCCAATCGAGCCCGTGATCGTCGCAGGATGGGTAACGATCGTGTCGCATGCCATTGCGATGTAGTAACCGCCGGATGCTGCAACGTCGCTCATTGATGCGATCACCGGCTTGTTCTTGCGAATCTCATTGATCACTGCCCAGATCTCATCGGAGGCGTATGCAGAGCCCCCTGGAGAATCGATTCGTAGTACGATCGCCTCGATGTCTTCGTCGTCGGCCGCTGCCCGAAGCTGCTTAATGAGTGTCTTGGAATAGATCCCTGACGGATCGAGTGGATTCTTGTTCACACCGTCACTGATCGCGCCGCTTGCATAGACGATTGCGATGGACTTCTCGGCGCTCATCGAAGGATCATCGCTGGCATCAAGGTAGCGGTTGATGGAGATTGATTCTAGCTTTGGATGCTCGTCCGTTGTCGTCGGATCAAGACGCTTTTGGATGCGTTCTTTGACCTCCAATTCACGCGCGAATCCGTCGATCAGACCGTGAGCCAGCAGGGAGTCGGGAACATAGAGTCCGCGGTTGAGCAATGTTGTGACGGTGGAGGCTGGAATGTTGCGGGACGTAGCAACAGCATTGGTGAACATCACCTGACGCTGCTCGATCAGAGCACGTACCTCTTCCTTGGCTGGTTGCGACCAATTCTCTCTCGACATTGTCTCTGCTGCAGACTTGTACTCCTCGAACTGCTCAACATGCCAAGACACACCTACCTTGTCAAACAGACCCTTCATGAAGGGGGCTGATGCACCAAACGCATTGAATTCGAGAAGACCCTCTTGCGGCATGAAGATGCTGTCTGCAACGGTTGCAAGGTAGTACTGCGACTTGGTTCCATTGTCGATGAAGGCATAGATGAACTTCTTCGACTTTTTAAATGCAAGGAGTGCATCACGGACCTCTGTGAGCTTAGCCATGCCCATTCCAGAACCACCATTGCGGATGTAGATCCCTTTGATGTTTGGATCGGTGCTGGCACGTTCGATGGCGTCAAGGGTCTCAAACAAGGTCGGACCCTTTGGACCGTCGCCCAATGAAAACGGGGCCGCAACCACGTATTCTGGTAGGCCCCCTGAGAGGTCGACAACCAATACCGTGGCAGTAGTGAGTGGCTTTACGTCATGATCGGCCGACTCTAGTCCAGCGATAATGCCGCTAATGAAGACCGCAAAGATTGCGAACATGATCACGGGAATCAGGATGATTCCACCAATGATCGAAACGGGGATCCACCACCGGGTGCGCTTTGCACCTGGCTGATAGGATGGTGGTGGTGGGATTGGTGCTTGAGTATCTTGCATGGTAGCTCTTGGGAGTAAAAACGACAGTTACGTTGTTACAGGGGTTCTGACCAAGAATCCTTTTTAAGGTTTCAGAGAGCCAACGAACACATGCAAAACTAGAGGTATTCGTGTCCATACCTTCCATTCCAAGTATCGATATCCAACGCTATTCCTACGATTTGCCAGCCGAACGCATCGCCGCGTTCCCGCTGGACGAGCGAGATGCGAGTAAGTTGTTGAGATTCTCGCGACAAGAAGGGGCTATTACCCATCATCACTTCCGTGACCTGGCCGGCCTTCTGCCAGCCAATTCACTGCTGGTGATGAACTCCACGAAGGTCATTGCAGCACGTCTCGTGGCTTCGAAACCAACTGGTGGACGTGTCGAGGTACTGCTTGC
>CAZAGH010000017.1:22370-33413 GCA_964484755.1 uncultured Melioribacter sp.
CCGCTGCCGCCATATCTGCATCGAGAAGTGGAAGCCGTCGATGCTGAACGTTACCAAACGGTGTATGCACGCGAACAGGGGTCAGTTGCGGCACCCACGGCCGGATTGCACTTTACACATCGAGTGCTAGATGATCTTTCAGCTAAAGCGATTTTCAGCACACTGCTCACGCTGCACGTTGGTATTGGAACGTTTCAACCCGTAACTGCAACGGATGCTCGCGACCATACAATGCATGCTGAACGCTTTGGTATTTCACGTGAGTCAGTTCACCAGTTGTTTGTGCATGCCAGCTCTGCTCAGCCATGGGTTACTGTTGTTGGCACTACATCACTGCGCACCATGGAGTCGCTTCATGCGCTAGGTGCTCAGCTCACAAATGGGGCTACCATTGATCCAGATGATCTTGTGATCGAGCAGTGGGCTGGGTTTGATGAATCGTTGCGCAGCGTAGATCGGTCTACGGCCTATGGAGCGGTCTTGCAATGGATGGATGACAATCAGCGAACAAGCCTATGGGGACAGACACGTATCATGATTGCTCCGGGCTGTCACATCGCTGCGGCTGATGCACTGATAACGAATTTCCATCAGCCTGGAAACACACTGATGCTGCTGGTTGCCGCATTCATGGGCGAAGAACATTGGAGAAGGGTCTACGAGACTGCACTGAACAATGATTACCGGTTCCTGTCATACGGTGATTCATCTCTCTTGATTCGATAGACTGTTGTTGCAACGCTTCGACGTGCACAGCTTAGCGTTATTTACGTAGCACATGCACAAGGCGCGGAGTAACGCTTACTACACGTGCATTCTTCGTTAGCCGAATCTTCGGCGTGGTATATCCAGAGGTTGGAATCTGTTCTATCTCAGCCGTCAGATCGTCCCGTGAAAGTGTAGCGATGTTCTCAACACCACCACGGATGGTAACGGTGATGTGAGATGGCCGAACGGCTGCTCCAGCCTGTGCTGCGGCTCCGACAAGCTTGATCGGAACGTCAACGATCTGCTGGTCGGCCAGACGCTGAATGTCGAGCCGAACCTTGATGAGCTTCGGTGAGACGTCTACAGAACTTGCCAGCGAATCAAGCACTGGAACCTCAATCACCGCCGCCTCATGAGCATCATCAATGAAGACCTTGCGGGTAGACCATTGCTTGATGTTCTCAACAACTGATTTCATGCCACGGATTGTGACCATTTTGACGTCGGGGGTAGGGGGCGAAGCAAGGATGAATCCTGGTCGTACACTGATTGCATACGGCACTGATAATGGAACCTTTGCGATCTCCGGCGTGCCTGTGCGCACCGTTAGTTCAGTGGGGATCGTCGAGAGCATTCTTGACGGCACGACGTCGGACAGGGTGCGCAGGAGCTCGGCATTGTTCATTGCATACTGATCTGGCCCCAACGACTGCATCCGCGGCACCAGTAGCGTACAGGCCTGCGGCTTGTTGTAATAGGTCATGTTCACCAGGTTGAGTCCACTGGTTCGAACATGTACGGTAATAAACTTTGGTACATTAGACAAGATCGTTTGGCCCGGAGGTGGAATGGCCACAACCGGCACGAGCACATCGCCCTCGTATGTACGTGTGAGTGAGACGTACAACCAAAGGGCCATGGCCAGAAGCACGGACCCAACGATGTTCAGGATCGTGTATCGCCGTGCAGCCACGAAAAATCTCTGGTGTCTGATTCAAGGATGCGCCGCAATTCTTCGCGTCGTTGGAATTTCTGTGTGATCGTAAAGACATGTCTCTTGCGTTCGTCCATGTCTGGTGTTGCCTCGATGGTCTGTGTTAAGGTGTCGATGTCTTGGTGGGTTCTGTGGATCTCGATCTTGATGAGCGCATCTCGAACGATGCGCAACAAATCGATATCTGGAACCTCGACATCGAAGGTCTTCCAAACGCTGCTCGGTGTTGCATGTGCAAAGACAACGTCGGCTAGTTCACGACGTTCATCCGATGTCAGCGAGGGATCGTGGATCACATGCTCTGATGCATTCCCATGCTCCTCTTCGGCAATCAGGATGCTGCGAAAGATCTTGCGTCCACTCTCACTCCAGAAGTTCTTCTCAGTCACATGCGCCTCGTGAAGCAGCAGTGCCAGCCCATGTTCTGAGCTCAACGCGATGCGAACAAGCTCACGTTCAGGAGGTAGCATGACGGCTGTCATGCGCGGCTGCATAACCTCTTGGGGTGGCTGTGGAACACCAGGGACAGGAGCTTGCGCTTGCGAAGTGCGAGGTTGGCTAGCCACGGCATCTGCGCGTGGTCCCGAGCGCAACCTCTGCAGCTCGGCACCCAGGAACTGCTCATTCAGGCGGAATGCCTCACTGAGCTCACGAAGTAGGAACGGATGTCGTAGAGCGTCAGGAACCTGTGCGATCCACTCGAGCATAACGCGCACAGCACGGGCCTGTTGCGCCGCATCGTCGAGTTGACCTAGCATGCGGAATCGTTCAGTTTGGAACTGTAGCCATGATGGTGCGTGCTGCATCATCTCCTTGAGAACGTCAGCCCCCTGCTCGCGAACGAGTGAGTCGGGGTCCTGTCCAGTGGGCAATGCAACACACTTAACGTCATACCCGGCAGCCAGACCAAGCTCGATACCGCGGGATATAGCCTTTTGGCCGGCCTCATCACTATCGAATACCAGTAAGATGACGTCTGCATGCTTTTTGAGTACCCGCAGTTGCTCGGGTGTGAGAGCTGTGCCGGAGCTAGCAACCGCATTAGTGATGCCCGCCTGATGAAGGGTGATGACATCTGCCTGACCTTCGACGATGACTGCTGTCCGCTGCTGAGAGATGGATCGTTTAGCGCGGTCGAGTCCGTAGAGCAGCCGACTCTTTTCGAAGACGATTGTCTGTGGGGAGTTTACATACTTGGGCTGCCCGGGCTCGTCGCTAAGGGTGCGAGCGCTGAATCCCACGACGCGACCCGCATCATCACAGATCGTGAACATGGCACGGCCACGAAAACGATCGTACGTTTTCCCATCCTCACGTGTAATCACAATGCCGGCATCGACAAGGTGCTCGATGGCAAAGCCCCTTGCCAGCAAGTGATTCATCGTTGAATCCCACGAGGCTGGGGCTGCACCTAATTTGAAATCTGACTGCGTCTGCTCGTTAAACCCGCGCTTGGCAAAAAACGCACGTGCCGGTGCACCGTCGGAGGTTGCAAGATGTTCTTGGAAGTACTCGGCTGCTTCACGAAGTGCTCGCAAGGCATTGTCGCGACGTGCATACTCACCAGTGGGGTCTTCCCGACGCTCCTCAGGTATCTCGATACCTGCACGAGTAGCGAGGAATTTCACAGCATCAACGAACCCCATGTGCAAGTGTTCTTCGACAAACGTGATAACGTTACCAGCCTTGCCACAACCGAAGCACTTAAAGATACCTCGCTCGGGATTGACGTTGAACGAGGGGGTCTTTTCCTTATGAAAAGGGCACAGTCCCAAGTAGTTGCGACTTGTATGACGCAACTTGACATACTCACCAATGACGTCAACGATGTCCGACTTGATCCGGACTTCATCGATGATATGTGGGGGGATGCGCATGATTGATTACCAATTACTAATGACTAATGACCAATGACGAATTACCAATCACGAGTTACTCGCTGTTCGCTTTGGGTTCGAAACGGAATCGGTGCATTCTTCAAGAAGTTGCGAAAGGGGCTTACCAGTTCGGGGGCAAATTGCATCTGAGATAAGTTCGCAAGCTGGAACGAGCACAAACTGCCGTTCATGCATGCGAGGGTGCGGTATGTGAATGTCATCCTTATCATAGATGCAATCTCCTACGAGAATCACGTCGATGTCGATCTCACGCTGATGCCAACGCTCACGATGCTGTCTGCCTAACTCCTTTTCGATCTGTTTGCATGCGTCGTGGATTTGCTGAGCTGTTGCAAACGACGTACCTACGACAGCAGCATTGATGAACACAGGCTGATCCGTGATGCCTACCGGAGCGGTCTCGTAGAACGCCGAGGCGCGTACATCAGCAAGCACATCCCGTGCAATGAGGTCGATGGCGCGTGAGATTGTCTCGCGCGGGTTGCCCAAGTTCGCACCAAGGGAAAGCAAGACCTGGTGCATTGGTCTTAGCCCTCGCGGGTAATGGTGATCTCAGTTTCGACATAGTCGAATATCGCCTGGATTGGCACACTGAGCTTGCGCACGCGGATGGTAGCCTGGCGGACCTGTGTGAATCTGTCCATGACGCCCGACCCGATGTCGTAGGCCAGCGTTTCGATCAGTTCGCAGGGTTCACCGGTCATGACTTCATTGGCGATGAAGATCAGCTCCTCATAGTTTACCGAGTCGCTGATGTCGTCGCTGACAACCGCCTTGACAGTCTCGCACCAGACATCGATATCTACTTGATAGCGTCCGCCCAGGCTTCGCTCCTCTTCGCGAACTCCGTGGTATCCGTAGAACTCGGCATTTGTCACTGAAATTCGCGTAAGAGCTGTATTGCGTTTCATGGGCGTTGGGGTAGTGGTGATGAACAGAAAAATGTATCCGAAACTAGCCCCGAAATAGGTAATTTTAGCAATGGCTATGAAGACAAATCTTGTAGAAGCGTTTCACACGCAAATTCAGGCAGAGTTCCAAAGCGCGTATGTCTATCTAAGCATGGCATCGTGGTTTACGGAGCATAATCTGCCGGGATTTGCGCAGTGGATGCGGGTGCAGTGGGAAGAAGAAACCCAGCATGCGATGAAGCTTGTGGATTTTCTCCACAACCGTGGTGAAGCAGTTGTACTGCACGCAATTGCCTCTCCCACGGCAACGTATGGGTCGCCCCTTGATGTGTTCGAGCGTGTTCGTGAGCACGAACAGAAGATAACAGCGAGCATCAACGCCTTGTACGAGTTGTCCCTGCAGGTAAAGGATCTGCCATCGCAGATCGTTCTGCAGTGGTTCATCAATGAACAGGTCGAGGAAGAAGCTCTGGTGGTCGACATCATTGAGCGTCTCCGCATGGTGGGTTCTGATGGACCTTCCATCTACTTGTTCGACCGTGAGATGGGTACAAGGACGCTTGCCAATGCATGAAGTGCAAAGCGAGCGTACAGAGGCACACCTCGCATCGCTGAAGGGGGCTGCAATAGCCGTCGTTGGTGATGTAATGCTCGATAGATACTTCTGGGGCAATGTCCACCGCGTCTCGCCCGAGGCACCTGTTCCAGTCATTGATGTAGAACGTGAGTCTGCTCATCTCGGCGGGGCAGCCAATGTTGCCACGAACCTGCTTGGTCTTGGTGCTTCACCGTTGCTATGCGGCGTGGTGGGTTCAGATGCGGCAGGGGAACACGTCCGCACGCTTTGCGAGCAGGCAGGCCTCTCAACAGATGCCATTGCAGTTTCTGATAAGCGTCCAACAACGACGAAGACACGCATCATCGGTAACAATCAGCAGATCGCCCGACTCGATCGTGAAACGCGCGAGCATGTTGATCAGGATGTTGCAAACGAGATTATCGAGCGTCTCTCTCAGCATACAAATCTCAAGGGTATCATCCTTGAGGATTATGATAAGGGGCTGCTTTCCCCAACACTGATCGCCTCAGTGATCGAGCTTGGACGCAAACGTCAGATACCCGTTTTTGTTGATCCCAAGCATCGGCATTTTTTTGATTTTGTTGGCTGCACAGTCTTCAAGCCAAACAAGAAAGAAGCCTCTGACGCTCTTGGCATGCCGCTTACGACACTCGAAGAGGTCGAAAAGGCGGGTAAGGCTCTGCGCAACGCACTGCGTTGCGACAATGTGCTCATCACGATGGGCGCTGCTGGTATGGTCCTCATTGAGCAGGATGGAACCCTGAGCACCGTGCCAACACGTGCGATGAAGGTATCTGATGTCTCAGGGGCAGGAGACACCGTGATCGCTACACTTGGTGCAATGATGAGCGTCGGTGTTCCTGTGCGGGAGGCCGCAGCCCTTGCTAACATTGCAGCTGGACACGTCGTAGCTGAGCCAGGTATCGTGGCCATCACATCCTCTGAGTTACTTGCTGCTATTCACTCATAGCGCGGATCAATCAACGTGATCGTAACGTTTCAACACGAGCTCGAACAACTTCGAGACAATCTCCGAAGCAAGGGTGGAAGCATCGTGTTCACTAACGGAGTATTCGATATCCTGCACGCCGGGCATGTCATGTATCTCGAGGCAGCACGTGCCATGGGCGACATCCTCGTTGTCGGAATGAACACAGATGAATCAGTCCAACGTATCAAGGGACCCACGCGTCCAGTAAACGTTCAGGAAGATCGTGCATTCGTGCTCGCAGCTCTTCGCTGCGTTGATCACGTTGTACTCTTTGACGAAGACACTCCACTAATCCTCATCACCACGCTCATGCCTGATGTGTTGGTGAAAGGGGGCGATTATACGCGCGAAACGATTGTTGGTGCAGATGTGGTGGAAGCCAACGGAGGACTTGTTGCTACAATCCCGCTTCTCGAGGGTAGATCTACTACGGGCATCATTGCGAAAGCCCGTTCCTAAACGAGTTTATATGTTGGATCTCACTAGTCTCGAGCAAACGGCTTGAACCATACTTCGCCGATGCTCACGGTTACGGCAAAACGGCCAATGTATTCGTAGAGTCCGGTGGACGGGCCGCGGAATCCAGCTTGCAGGGCAGCGTCCACAGTAGCGCTTTGTCCGAGCGGAAAGTCAAATCCCACCGATGCAAAAGCTTCGTGAATGGTTTGTCCGCGGTACGTGAAGTACTGTTGTACATAACCGAGTCCGCCACGATAGCCCCATTTGTCAAAGAATGTTGGAGCATAGCCAGCGGCCTGTTGAGACACACCTATCGTAGCGCGGAACATCGATCCCATTGTGGATTCGTTGCGCTGGTTGATCGTCATGTTGGAGAAACTACCTTGTTCAATATCAACACCCACCTGAGTGCGACCAGATTTGTACGACAAACCAACACCAACAACAGTTGGGAGCGAGCTTGCACCTGTCGATGTTTCTTTGAGGAACGTGTACTCATCGCGTCCGCGGAGGTTTAGCGTATCGAAGATCTCTCGCGTGTAGGCGGTTTGTGTGATTGTCTTATCGAACGACAGTTGTGAAGCAAAGGAATAGTATGCACCTACATTCAATGCTGGCACAACCTCTGTGTATGCGCCGAGCCGGTAGGTTGCGCCGGTCATCAGGTATTTTGTCTGCAGTGAAAACGACGAGAGGTTCGTAACGCTAGATACAACGTTGTCGTCGCTGTAGATCATCTGGCCAAACAGTGGCTGCGCGCTTGCACCAAGGTAGATGCCTTTCACACGGTAGGAAGCTCCGAGATAGATCGAGGAAATACCTCCTGATCCAAATTGTGAACTTGAGCCTTTCTCATTGCCCTGCGGACCCGTTGTTACGAACTCACGGGTAGTACTGTAGGCAATATTGCTGTATGGAAGCACGCCGAATGAAATGCCAAGCCCCATCGATGTGTCAACTGCAAAGAGTGCCAGCAATCCGTCAACCTCACCACTGGTTTGTGCGGCTCTACCCTGGGCCCCTTGAACAAGATGCTGCTCAAATCGATAGCCCGTCTGGATGCGTGTAAATGGTGACATGCCCAGAAGGGCCGGGTTGACGACATTGATCCCTTGCAGACTGGGCATGGCGATGGCAGTACCTGCCATGCCTTCGTATCGTGCACCAACGGATCGCACCATGTCGCCAAGGCCGAACGACGAATAGTTCGAGCCTCCCTGTGCAAACAGTGAGATGCTCGAAACGAGAAAAAGTACGACGAGAGCAGCGGTGCGTATCACGGTGTAGGCTTCCTGTTGGAGTAGTACACGCGCAGGAACGGACGCTGTCCGGGTGCGTTGGTTGATTTCATCAAATAGATGCGGTCCAGGCGCGTATTTGTCTGCGATCCAACGTAGATCGGGTGACGTCGGCCGGGACGTTGAACGTACTCTTCCAGGAATCGGCCCATGGAGATCACGCCGACAGAAACCGTTTGAGACTCAATGCGGCGGAAGCGTTGTCCAAAGTTGGATACGAGGATCCGTGAGCGATCATTCGAAATCCGCGCTGCAAAGACCACCGTGTCTGCATTTTCCAGGGGGCTATAAACCACCACGCCTTGATCCTGAAGATTTGTTCCGAACACGGACCGGTTCTTGTCGATTGGCAGGCTGAGTTCACCGTCGAAGATGATGGCCGTCGTATCGATTGGGTCAAGGTTCAACATCACGCGGGCTGTATGCTTTCTGCCACCTTGAATCACTGCTTCGTCGGCAGCCGCAGCTGGCGTTTGCAGCATGTTAAACGTTGTAAGTGCAAAGCGCCGAATCCATGGGAGAGATTCAGTTCCGAGCTTTCTGAAATTCACTTGCAGTGTTATCGTGCCATCGAATCGAGTGATGGAATTCATGCCAGTAGGATGTAAAGCAAGACCGTAGATCTTGCTTCTGCCAGCAGAGTCAATGCCGAGTCGTAGGAGTTTACGTATGTAGTCCTTATCCATTGCGATGCGAGCAAGCGGGATGCCCGACTCGTTGATCGTGTAGATATCAGGACGAAAAGCGGAATTCGGATTGCTCAACGATTCGTCGAGAAGGGGCATGAGCGTCGAATTGACGTATTGTCCCACGGGTACGGTATATGGCGAGTACAACGAAGAGTTACCGTTGGCATCGTAGACACTGTCCCATGTTGCAAACGCATTGAAATTCTGTTGAAGCTCATATACGGCAAAAGCGATGCCATTATCGGTTGTATCTCCGTACCGATATGGAGCGGCATCACCGTTGATGCGAAGTTGTGCCAAAGAAATGAAGAGTGAGTCTTGGAGGATCGCATCCTTGAGCGACTTACGGATTTTTGTTGTCCTCTCAACGGTCGTGTCTTTGCCGTTGATCGTGGTGTCAACCTTTGTCGTAAACACATTCCAATCAACGGAATCTGTAGCAAGCAACGCAAACTCGTCTGTTGCGTAGCTCAGAAGGACGCGTGCTTCGGACGTAGGCGTAGAACCAAGTAACACAGGCCCAGCGATACTGCTGCGCAGAGGCAGCAGTAGACGTTCCGTGAGCGTAGAATCACCAGAGAACATCGGAAGTGAATCCGATGTGACTTTTACCAGAGAAGCGGCAAACGTAGAGTCTGTTGGATCAATGACTTCTGATCCGATGATCGACGGAGCATCGTTGCAGGCGCTGATGAAAGACATGCAAACAATGCTTACGCACAGGCTACGCCAGTGCAGACGCAAGCGATGGGACACTGTTACTTCGTTTCCTTCACAAGGGTGCGATAAAACTCATCGTAGGCCTTAGCCGAAGCCACCCAGCCAACTGGAGCGGACATGGCATTGGCAACGATTGTGTCCCATGATTCTTGTGATTGATGGCGAGTTGCTGCGCGCTTGATCGTCTTCACGATATCCGTTGCATCAGCCTTCTTCATCAGGTATGCGTTTCCTTTTTCAGACTCATCTGCATCAACAAGACCTTCTGCAATGCCCCCTGTAACACGTACGACAGGGATCGTGCCATAGGCCATAGCGATGCGCTGGAACTGTCCACTGGACTCGCTACGAGATGGCTTCACGAGCACCGAAGAACCTGCAATGACATGGTGTAGATACTCTTCGTCCATGAGTCGGAAGTGCACGTCCTTCGGGAATTTCTTTGCGATCGCCTCTGCCTGTTTCTTGAGTGGAGTAACCAGGTCTGCAGCGATGACAACTTGCGCACCCATTTTCACCAATTCCGGGACAGCATCAAGGAATGCGTCAGCGCCGCGGTCTTCGCGTAAGGGGCCAGCATAGCTTACGACAAACTTCTTACCATCAACGGGGAGGCCACTAAGTTTTTGGAGTGCTTCGCGAGCCGACTCCTTATTCGCCGGGTCTTTCGCGTCAAACTTGGCCTTCACGAACGCATCTGTCTTTGGATTCCAGTGAAGCAGATCGATACCATGGTTGATACCGACAAGGGGCTTCTTATTCAGCAGTGGGAGCCAATTGTCTTTGAACTCCTTGTTTGCCATTAGCTCGGCTGCATAGCCAGGAGATGTTGTTGTGACTCTATCGGCATAGGCCATGCCGATACGCAGAAAGTTCATCTTGTTCTTGTACTTACCAATCGCCAGAACATCGTCTGGTAATCCCGTTTTCTTGAGTGATTTTACGGGGAAGACTCCCTGCTGATCAAAATCGGTTATCGTGAGCACAATCTTCGTCTTCTTGAACTCGTTGGGGTAACGAGTGCGAATGTACGCCGGAATAAGCGCGGCTTGCCAGCCAATACAATGAATGATTTCCGGGAACCAGCCAAGGAGCAAGCACGTTTCCAGCACAGTTCGACTGTAAAAGATGAAGCGCTCGTCGTTGTTTGGGAACTCGTTGCCCGACGTTATGTCGTGCTCTATGCCCTTGTTGACGTCGAGGTAGTCCGTATTTGTTGTGATATACGATTGAACCTTGACGCGTGGGTTGTTGATCGAGCTAGACTTGACTGTTGCAAGGTGCGGTTCATCGCCAACGGGAATCGGGATATCACGAAGACGGTTGATCTCGTGGATGCGATTCTTACGTTCCGAAATGTAGCCATACTTCGGCATCATAGCTCGTATGTCGTGTCCAACCTCCCGAACACCCAATGAATGTGCGTAGCACAAATCGGCATGTTCAGACGTCTTGACAAACGGGTAGATCTCGCTCGTGATGAACAAGATGCTGTGTGGTTTTGCCATAGTATTCTAATGTTCTCAATACTCAATACAATTCCGCAGTTACCAAAAATACGGCTTTTACGGGCATAGTCGGCGTTTTCCACACGAACCAGCGAAACTTTTTTCACCCCACCTCAAACTTTTTCTCACAAACCATTTGCGAATTCAATTTTTCCCCGTATGTTTGTGGCCCCTCCGCGCAGCACTGCTGCAACGATGGGCGCCGAAACGGCAGCAAATGTTGAGTAGGTGATGTTCTTTGACAACAGGAAGCAAGAAGAAACATGCAAACGAGAGGGTAGGTTTTT
>CAZAGH010000018.1:0-32017 GCA_964484755.1 uncultured Melioribacter sp.
TTTGCACGAACGCAGGCAACTTCTCAGCTGATCGCGTTGTGGTTGCCACCGGTGGACTCAGCATCCCGTCGCTCGGTGCATCCGATATTGGCTATCGCATAGCACGCACCTTCGGACATCGTATCGTAGAACCTATGCCGGCACTAGTGCCCCTTGTGTTCCCTCAGAATGCTTGGCAGACCTTTGGATCGATCTCTGGTGTGAGCACACCGTGCATTGTCGAGGCAGGTAACGCACAATTCCGCGAGAACATCCTGTTCACACACAAGGGGCTAAGCGGACCAGCAATCCTGCAGATCTCATCCTATGCGCGAAATGTAGATGAGTTTACGATCAACCTCTTGCCAGATTTCTCCATTGAGCAACTTGTTGAGGATTTCCCGTCGGAAAAACGACATCTCGGTAATACGCTCCGTTCACGTCTTCCGCAGCGACTACTTGATGTATGGCCAGATGATAGACTACACTGCGCCATCAACTCCATGCCGAAGCAGACAACGGAGAATGTCATCGACACAATGCAGCACTGGACGTTGCCATTCCACGATACAGAAGGTTATGCCAAGGCAGAGGTTACCTCGGGTGGCGTCGATACACGTGAGCTATCCTCGAAAACAATGGAGAGCAGAATTCAAGCTGGACTCTATTTCATTGGTGAGGTTGTCGATGTGACTGGTTGGCTGGGTGGATACAACTTCCAGTGGGCCTGGAGTTCTGGATATGCTGCAGGTGAGGCAATCAGGTCGTAGGACGCTCGAACTCTATCACGAACGATGGGTCCATTCCTTTGAGCAACGCCTTTGTGAAGACAAGTCGCGTTCGTACACGGTTGCATTCTGGATACGCTGCAAAGCACAGTGAAGCATATCCCTGCATTTGTGGCGTGTATACAGCCCCTTGCTCCAGCATATGAGCCATGCCTCTTATCGATGATGTTTTCCAATCCCATACTTCAATAACGCCATCGATCAATGGTAAACGGACGTCGAGAATGCCATGCATGAGTACGTCGTTGTCCATCATTGCAAGCTGTTGTTCAATGCGGACATCAGTCAGGATGTGACTGATGCCAGTGACCAATCCAGATCGAAGCGTCGTGAAGACCTCGACAGCAGCTTCAGATGCCTGACCGCGTGAGAGTCCGCTCGTAAGCAGCGAGCGAACGATCCGCTCCATAAGATCATCATCGGAGAGTTGCGTCGACTCCTTGAGAAGCTCTGCGAGCGCATCATGGATCGCCGAACCAATTGTCGAACTTGACGTAGTAGATGCTTCACCTGACGAGTGCTGATAGGTGATAGTCGAGCTTGGTGTTCTTGTCCAACGTTCCAGCGGGTCAAGTTGCAACGTCATGTCGAGAAGCGGTCTATCCTCTTCTACACTGCCGCCACTGTATGCCGCCGAGGCAAGCTCTTCGGGGTTGATCACCTGAGCAAAATCGTAGCGCGCTAGTCCGTCGGTGAGCATGCCAGCAAGACCTTGAGGACGCTGTTCATGGCGATCTTCGGGCAGGCAGAGGATCAATTCGTCCTTGGCGCGGGTCAGCGCAACATAGAGCAGCCTGCGATCTTCGGCACGTCGACGCTGAGAAGCAATCCACTTGTTACACGTATGCGAGAGCGAGGGGGCGATCTGTACCAAGCTTGCCGGCTGGTCAACAGGACGGTAGTCCTTGGGCAACGAGAAGGTAAGCCCCATCTCTGTGGTCTCGATGATACTGTCAGAGGGACGCTTCGACGCAAGCCCAGCAAGAGCGACAACCTTAAACTCTAGTCCCTTCGACATGTGGAGCGTCATGACGTGCACAGCATCGTCATCACTGAGGATCGTGCCCTCAGGCTCATCATCCTTGGCAGGAACGGCAATTGCACGCAACACATCATGAAGCGAAGCTCCCCCTTGAGAGATTACATCACGGCATGTTGCGATAAGCTTGTCGATGTTGACCACCATTTGGTCGTAGCGTTCTTCAGCAGCAACCGTCGTATACCAATTGGTGTGATGCAACATTCGCTCAATGATCTCGTGGACAGGATTTGTGGCCAGCTCTTCTGTAAAACGTTGGAAGAAACCGCATGCTGCTCGTTGGCGATCACTTGCTGCACCTGACGTTACAAGTTGCGTAAGGCCATCCTGAATACTCGAGGTCTGTCCCTTTAACGATGCTGCAAGAATGTCATCATCGCTGCATTGTAGAATTGGCGATCGCATCACACTCGCTGTGGCACGATTGTTACTCGGTTCAATGCAGGCGATAAGAGCATTGCGAACGTCGGCAACTTCGGGCCTGCTGAAGAATGAGCGTCCGCCATAGATCGTAAACGGAATGCTCAGCCGACGCAGTGCACCGGCTACCTCAGTCTTTAGCGTGTTTGTTGGCACAAGTACAGCAATGTCTTTTGGACGCAGTTCCTTTCGGCTCTCCAGCGTGCGCGCAATCGAGTGTGCGACAAGGTCTGCCTCTTCCATCGAACCACTATCGGCGATGTGCACTCTACAAGTCGCTGGATCTTTAGCAAGAGGCAGTCCTGCGATAAGGGGCTCATAGTCCACATCGTACCCAGATACCGCAGACGCCGACGACGAAGGATGGGCAAAGAATCCCATGCAGAGGGCATTTACTGCATCGCATAGGTCGGGATGCATGCGGAATGACTTCGTGAGCTTACGCATTCCGCTGTCCGCTCCGTATTGCAGGTTGGTAGCAGAGATAACCTCGCGTGCCTTGCGGAACAATCGCACATCAGCATCGCGAAACTGATAGATACTCTGCTTGTCGTCGCCAACAACAAACACGATCGGTCCACGAGGTGAGGGTTCAACCAGATCGGGAGCGAGCAGCTCGAGGATGTGGAACTGACTTGGGTCCGTATCCTGAAACTCATCGATCATGATATGCGTGATACTGGAACGCACCGCATTCTGTATCTCAGGAATCTCAAGCAGTGTGATAGCCCCATGAATCATGTCATCGAAATCGATGACATTGCGCTCTCGCTTCAACCGATGATACTCTTCGGATGCGCAAACAGCGATCTCTGCAATGACCTTTGTAAGGTCAAGAAGTTGACGCTCAGATTCCTGATCCCATGCATTGAACAGGATGTCTTTCGCCTCATTCTCAATGGCCGGCAGCTCGGGCACAGCGTCTACTTGCTTTGCCTGCTTGTCGCGCTTGACCAGATTGATCGTAAAATCCTTCTTGAGAAACGTATCTCGAAGGATTCCCAATTCCGCCCTTACATCAGCGCTGAACCCTTGGTTATGCAGCAGACCCTGGATGCGTTTGCATTCCTGCTCTAGACGTTCATAGTGCGCCAGATACGTGTATCCGGCCAGACCATGAATAATCGCTGTTAGGGCCTGATCTGCGATCTCTCGCTGAATGCTCTGAATATGTTCACGACGCTCATCAAATATCTCCTCGTGTGACCGCTGCACAAGCGATTGTGCAAGTAGAACTTTTGTGCGGGAGCGGGCAATCTTGGTGACAACGCCTTCGATGCTGTTGAGAGAGAGGTGTTGGATGAGGTCGACAAATCCTGGATGCAGGGAGTGTGACGGTTCAGCAATGCGGCGCAGGGTGCTTGAGATGGCCATGTTGGCCAGATAGGCGGCCTCGCGCTCATCGGCATCGCGTACATCAAACGGCAGCCCCACAGCATCAGCATACTGACGTGTCAGTCCAGCACAAAAGCTGTGGAACGTGCTGATTCTGGCCAGAGCTAAGGTCCGTCCAATTGCGCGAAGCCGTCCGATCAACTCGCGTTCAGGCAGGTGTTGGATATACGGCTCACGCTCATTTGCATCATGAAGGAGTTCTTCTACACGTTCATAGATTCGTTCGCGCATCTCGGCTGCTGCCGCCTTGGTGAAGGTGATGGCAACGATCGAATCCATCTGCACGCCATCGAGCACGATCGCTCGAATGAACCGTTCGATAAGAATACGCGTCTTGCCGGATCCAGCATTTGCCAGAACGGCACAATGCAGGTGCCGGTCTAGCGCAGCGAGCTGTTGTTCATTGAGCGGATGGCCCATCTTCACTCACCCATGGGCAATAGGCAGGTGGTACTCCAGGAGCCCGGCCGACAGTACCGCGCGGCAACGCGATGAACATCGGCAAGCGAAACAGATTCCAGCGCTTCAATCGTGCGACGTGGATCTTCAGGATATCCCTCCTCCATGATTCCCTTGCCAAGAAGGGTCATCCGTGATGTGAGCGACTCCAGCGACATCAACTTACTTGCGCGTAGCTGGGCTATAGCTCGCTTGCGCTCGGTAGCTGTGATGCCATCGGCTGCGAGTGCCGACAGGATAACACCGACTTCATGTTCAACACGCGCCCGTTGAGTTTCATCGATCCCGGCGTAAATGGCCATGATGCCGCAATCCATAAAGAGCTGTAACTGCGAATAGACTGAATACGCCAAACCACGTGACTCACGCAGTTTAACATTAAGCCGCGACGACATGCCGTCGCCGAGAACAACATTCAGGATCTGAAGCGCATGCCGGTCTGCATGGTGATACCCAGACGTCGGGATCTGCCAGAGTACATGCGCCTGCTGTGTCTGCTTATGATGCTCTATGTGCGTGGCCTTGGCCGCTATCGGTGCCTGACGTTCAGGTCGAACACGCTTCTTAGCCAATCCGACTGTACAATTCTCGATGTGCGTAGCAAACTCCTCGATATCATGATTGCCACTAATGGCCACAATGATATTATCGGCTGTATAGTAGCGCTGATGAAAGCGAGCGATATCAGATCGCTGCAGACGCTCAACATCGCTCACGGTACCAACGATCGACGAGCCAATTGCGTGTGAAGGGTAGAGTTGCTGCTCGCCGAGATCGAAGATGTGCTCTTCAGCTTCATCCTCATAGGAACGGATCTCTTCGACAATGATCGTGCGCTCTTTCTCGACATCGGCATCGAGAAACACTGGGTTTACAACGACGTCCGTGAGTGTCGCAGCCACGTCATCGAGGTGTTCGCGCAGCGTCCGAACGTAGTAGCACGTCTCTTCCTTTGTGGTGTAGGCATTGGCATATGCACCACGATTCTCAAAATCGCGCGAGATCTTCGAAGTGGTTCGTGATGCCGTTCGCCGAAACGACGTGTGTTCGACAAAGTGGGCTACACCTGACTTTTTTGGGGCTTCATCGCGGGTTCCGGCTTTTACCCAAATGCCCAGAGCACATGAATCTACCGATGCTACATGATCCGAGACAAGCCGGATACCATTCGATAGCACAAGCTCGGTGGGTGGTGTCCAGACGGACCGTTGTGATTGCTTCATAGACGGCGAAGATAACCACCGCCGAGATTGTCTTACGGCTGATGTTGGTAGCAGTACCGAGAAGGGGCCTTCACTGTCCGCTTACATCTGTTGCCTGCGCGCGTGACACCCTCGCATTGACGCGATGAGGATGGCGAATCCTGCTGTACCTCACGGTTGGATGTTGCTGCGCCCTGAATAGGCGGCAACGCAGGGAGATTGGCCGGACGTGTTGTGACCTCGATACTGGTAACGGGGTGGATCTCCCATGGAGACCCCCTCCAGATGTGCGACCCGCCCGAGCCCGCAGATTCATCGTCGTGCACGGCGTCGTAGAACGCCCAGCCGCGGATGCGTACCCATCGCCCCTTGAAGGAATCAACCAATGCACGATGAGACCAGTCGATCCCGCGATCACGCATGATCTGACGTAGGCGCGGAGTTACCTCTGCAACGAGCAGATGTTCTTTGACACCAGTCTGCATCGGGTTGATTGTTAACTCGATGTGTGTGTCACGATGCCACTGGTCCTTGGCCTTGCAATTGACGGATTCAACAGCGCCGATCTTGACCTCTTCGATATAGGCAACCAGTTCTACCGCATCACCTTCTCGAAAGGTAGATGGGTTCTCACGAGCAGTCAACATCGTTATGAAATCAACGCGCCGGTTGATCTGTTTATCAGTCGGTATGTCGTAGCGGTTCTTCTTGATATTCAAAAGCCGCACATCACTGCGCACGGCAGACCCCTCCATACCGCAGGTGTCAAGGATCGATTGTCCAGCAAGTGGGGCCGTCGCCAGAACGACGGCTACCAACACTTGAATCATTGAACGGATGTTACAGACCATGCCAAATCTCTTCCAGCCCACATTGGAACAACGCCACCATACTGTGCAGGGATCGTCATCGTTGTCTTTGCTAGCGTTACCGACTTGGCCGGTGGCGTAACGCGATAAAGTTTCTGTGCAGTGTCGGAAACAAAGGTCTGGAGGTTTGCAAGAGCGCCATGACGTTCAAAAAGTTCTGCCAGCATCGGCAGAAGTATCGGTGCAGTAAAAATGCCAGCTGCACAACCCGGGCATTCCTTTTTGTCACGTGGATGTGGGGCAGAATCACTACCCATCATAAGCTTTGGGTGAGCTCTCAATGCGGCCTGCAGCAGAGCCTCACGATCTTCCGGACGTTTGGCAATCGGTTTGCAAAAGAGATGCGGCTGCAGGAGTCCACCAGCCACATCGTCAAGCGTGAGAATCAAATGGTGCGGGGTGACTGTTGCTCGAAGGTTCTCAAACTCATCGAGCAGGCCTACAGCCTTTTCCGTCGTGATGTGCTCCATCGTGATACGCAGATGTGGGAACTTCGTGGCGAGCGCACGGTAGACTTCACAAAACTCTGCTTCACGGTCCATCACAAAACCATGGGTCTCGCCGTGCACGAGAAGGGGAATGTCGAGTTCTTGCATGGCCTCAAAGACCGGCGACATCGCCATGATCTCCTGCACTCCACCATCGCTGTTGGTTGTCGCA
Source organism: uncultured Melioribacter sp. (assembly GCA_964484755.1). GTDB lineage: Bacteria > Bacteroidota > Ignavibacteria > Kapaibacteriales > Kapaibacteriaceae > UBA10438. The sequence continues at coordinate 6,812 of CAZAGH010000018.1, forward strand.
CCTGCAGGATAGAGTTTGATGCCGATGATGTAAGGCTTAGCAGCCTCGAGCTCTGCGAACGTGTAATCGCGGAAGAAAAGCGTCATGTAGGGATCAAAGGCATGTGGCTGACAGGCCTGTTTGACCTCCTCTGTGTACCACAGCAGACGATCGAGATTGTCTACCGGAGGCAGTAGATTAGGCATGATCACACCACCGGCAAAATGATGAGCCGATAGAGGTGCGACAACCTTTAGCATATCATCCTGACGGAAGTGGATATGCATGTCAAGGGGCGAGTGTAGCGTGATTTCTGTCATAGCGCATTATAGGTTGGTACGTCATCGAGTTGCGTTAGTGAGCCATCTTCCGCGGCCTGCGCGCAATATGCAACAGACCCGTTGGTAAGTAGAACATACGGTGCCTTGAGCTGCATGTTATACCATGTTGTTTGCCGCAGCGTATCCTGCGTGATGCGTATCGATGGTGCTTTGCATTCTACAAGTAGATAGGGGTGCAGGTGTGCATCGTGCCAGAGCAGGTCATAGCGCATGCTGCCGCGTTTGAGCATACGTTCTATGCTGCAGCGGCCCAAGGGATAGCCCAGAGAAAGCAGCCAATGAAGGCAGTGCTGCCTGACCCATTCCTCGGGAGTGAGGGCGACATATGACCTGCGCACGACATCATAGATCTTCGTGGTTGCTCCTTCGTGTGAAAGCTTCATCTCAAACGAAGGAAAGATCAATGGGGCCAGATGATTCGGTGTTACCATGCGCGGTTATGAACGTTGCTGATGTGAACGAACATCTTTGATCTTGACCGTCAGCATGTATGAAAGAAATATAATCGCAATCATGTTGGCCCAGATGATGCTGATGTCTGAGCGCAGAACTCCGTAGATCAACCAAAGGACGGTGCCGAAGCTCATCAGCGACAGCATGCCAAGGCTGAGCTGATCAACCCGCCCTGACTTCCAAACCTTGTAGGCCTGTGGTGCTAGGGCAAATGTTGTGCAGGTACCTGCTACAAGGCCAAGTGCGGCAGTAGGGTCGACCATATGAAGCAGCTTCTCAGGAGATATTCGTGATGATGTTGTAGTGGTTCACGATGACCTCGGGTACATTCGAGACCACAGTATTCACCCCGAAGTTCACCGCATACTCGAGTTCCTCCGGTGTGTCGACGGTGTAGACACAAAGCGGGATCTTGTTGTGATGACAATTCTCTGCGCGATGCGAGTTCAATTCGGCAAGTGAGCACCCATAGGCGTCGGCTCCACAGGTCTTAACAACACGACTCGGTATGCGATCATCACCCGGAACATTCAGGGCTAACGTGTTCACCGGTGCGCCTAGAGACTTTACGAATACGAGTGCAGAATGGTCAAATGAGGAAACCACCGTGTAGGGAATCATGCTATAGTCATCAATCGTCTTGATAATCGATGCGATTTCACGAGCAGATTCCTCGCTGGCGCGCTGGGGTTTGATCTCGATGTTGAGATAGGTTTTGCCGTGCAACACCTCAATGGCCTGACGAAACGCTGGAATGAGCGCGTCGATCTTGATCATTTGAGCGCCTGCGTCTATTGTGTTACAGAGCGCAGACACCGTATTCTCCGGTGTATTGTTTGATGCTCCGCGGTGCGCGCAGATGAGCAGTCGATCATCCTGCATGCGTTCAAGAATCGGCATCATACGACTGTGCCCTCACGAGGTCCACGATAGCCGGGTAACATCTCAGCAACAGTCATCCGTCGTTTCCCGGGCAACTGCAATTCATCAATTGAAAGTGAACCATCAATGCAGCCCACAACGAATCCAGCATCGGTGATCCGCCACGATCCAGCGGGAAGGTGCTGTGAGGAAACTGAAGCTCGGTAAATCTTGAGCACATCATCGTTCCACATTGTCCATGCGCACGGCGAAGGCGAATAACCGTGTATGAAGTTTCGCACGCGCTCTGCCGACTGATGCCAGTTGATAGATGCATGTTCGCGGAAGACCTTTGGCGCAGGTGTTGCTAGGCTGTCGTCTTGTGGTTGCGGATGCAGCGTGCCTGCGAGCAGCCCACGTGTCGTCTCTCGTGCACATTCTGCGGCCATTGGCATGAGCATGGCATAGAGTTCACCTGCAGTGGTCCCATCGGGCACAGAACAGGAATGCTGCAGCAGTATCGTTCCGGTGTCGACCACGTCATCGAGTAAAAACGAAGTAACGCCCGTAACGCTATCACCTTCGATGATTGCATGGTTGATCGGTGCCGCTCCGCGAAAGCGCGGCAGCAAGGAAGCATGGACATTAAACGTACCCTTGCTCGACAGCGAAAACACGGCCCGTGGTAAGATCTTAAAAGCAATCACACAGATCACGTCTGGACTCCGTGCTTCGATCTCAGCAGCAAACGATGGATCCTTGAGTTTCTCCGGTTGTAGAATGTCGGCGATCCCCAGATCAATTGCTGCCTGCTTGACTGCTGATGGAGAAACCGTAAGGCCTCTTCCACGGGGCTTGTCGGGAATTGTTACCACAGTGCTGACACCAAACTCGGCGTGAAGTGCCTGCAGAGCCGGCACGGCAAACTCGGGCGTTCCCATGAAGATGATGTTGCTCATCAGCCGTGCACCGTTGGAGTGTTTGCAAGCCCCTTGACAACATCTGCTTCGTAGTCGGCAAACTCTTTGATGCGTGCACGGACTTCCTCGACAGGGAAGTACTCGCGCGCGATGTCTGTGTACGCGCGGTAGTGTCCGGCTTCGCTGGCAAGCAACGACCCATACATCTGACGGAGCTCATCAGTTGGGGCATGCTTGGAAAGGAGCGAAAAACGTTCGCATGAGCGCGCTTCGATGAATGCACCTACGATCAGCGAATCCAGCAGCCGCTTCGGCTCTCCTTGGCGTACGAACTTGTGAAGTGCGTTCGCGTAAGGGTTACCCACATCCTTGCTAAGCGTGAGGCCGCGCTTTTCGAGCTCCTGCACCACCATGTCAAAATGCTCGAGTTCTTCCTGCGCAAGAGCTATCATGTCGCGAATCAGACGCATCCGTTTTGGGTATCGGGTAATGAGCGCTAGCGCAAATGCTGCGGCCTTCTTTTCGCAGAGAGCATGGTCAATCAGGATGCTGTCGGTATTGGCGCAGGCAACATCGACCCATTCGGGATTCGTTTCAGATTGTAGACATAACATAGGGCAAAGTTAGGGGGCTAGCAGCCGGATAGTTCGTTCGACAAGAGCAGAGAAGGCGCGATCATCTACAGCATTTTGAGTGTTTAGCCATGTCGCTGAAAGCGCGTACCATTTTCCTTCGGTGCTCTGCAAGAGGTATGACATATTTATAAGTCCTGTCTCTGATCCACCTTTGTAGAAAACATGCTTCCACTTGCTGCGATCGAGCTGAAGTCCTGGATTGATCTCAAGAATATCAAGCGCTGCCTTGCCCTCCTGTGTGGTCGAGGCAACTCTAAACCACTCCAATGCACGAACGATCTCCGCCGTGGATGCGAACCACTCGACAGAATCGGGCATTACCGGAGAACTCGATATCGAGATATCGGATAGGTTGAAGGTGTCATTCACACGACGGAGGATCTCACGCCGTTCTGCTGGCTCAGCGCGAGCATAGGCACGCGCAGATGAACCCTGATCAGTGAATTTGAGAAGAAACATCTCTCGTGTCGACAAGAAGGGGTCGTTCACTTCGGGTGCGCTGTGCCCCATGAGGGCTTGCTTGCGTTGGACGGCATCGGCACCAAGTACGTGTAGCAGATGATCAGTAGCCGTGTTGTCGCTCACCGAAATCATCTGGCACGCCAGTGTGTGAAGTGTGATCGGTGAACCATGAGGCCATGTATGCAACGAACCCGACGGCAGTGAAAAGAGTGAAGAATCGATGCGCGTTACTTCTTCCCATTTGTGCATCGACGTAACAAGCTCACCAAGGACGTAGAGTTTGAAAGTGGAGCCAATCGGAAGACGTTCACTAGAAGCATGCGAGGCTAGCGTAATGCCAGAGCTGAGGTCTACCACCATAAGTGATGTCTTGCCAGGTAGAGCTTTGAACTCTTCGACAACGCTGTTAATGTCCACAGTGGGCTTTACAGCAGGGCGCACAAACAAGCCGGCAATCTTATGTGGTGGGGCCATTTCGACGGTTAGAATGAATGGCAGCAACCAGCCGGTCGTGGTGGTTCCTTCGGCAAACACCTGATATGACGAGCGCTGGTCGGTTACGCGGATACTGCTGCACGGGCCCGATTCAGCAGTCACCTGTTTGACAATCATCTGCAACTGTGCCGGTGGGACTTTCTCGAGGAACTGGGCAGTGAAGATCGTGTCGAATTGTACGGGCATACCGCTAAAGATCGTACAGACGTCATTGAGCCGCATGCTGATATGGGGCTGTGACAGCGATATACTTGCAGATGCGAGCATGACCACGATCAGCGTTATAATATGCATGTTTACCTTTCTCTGCAGTTGCTTACCGAAACACATGTTCGAGCAGGCACGAAGCCTGTGATTGTGGGGTCTTCAGGAGAATTGCATAGCTGCCGGAAGGAAACTTGCGAAGATCGAGTTCGCGCTCTTGAACACCTGACTCTGCAGTGTCCTCTGCAACTGTCATCATCTTGAACATTCCCTCGTTGTAGAGGTGAATCTCTACCCGCTGGAGCTCAGGTATCGTATAGCGCAAGCGGTACACTCCAGTCTTGCCAGCAACAGGGGAAACATCCATCTGCGGAAGCTTCATATCACGACCGGGTGCTTTGTTCGTCGAAGACTTTAGAGGGTAGTAGAACAATGGTGCAGCGTCGCCATCATTCTCACGTTCTGACGTGGTATAGTATCCTTGATCACCCTGATCGTAGCAGATCGCTTCGCCTTGAAGCTCTGGACCATAGGGTATGCGCTTACCCTCGCGTAGGAGTGCCTTCCACAGCGGTTCCTTGGGATCACGCGTCCATTCCCAAGCTTTGTGGTAGTTCTTCAGAATGATCGTACGACCATGCGATGCAACATCACCTGCGGTGATCAGCGTAAAAGGCAGCTCACCGCGAAATGTAAGCTGCACGGGCGAGGACGTAAGGTCATCACAGCTGTAGACGCGCGCTTTGGCGTCGCGCTTGGTTACAATCACAATCTCGCCCCTAAGCGGATCGACAAGCAGTGCCTCAGCATCTCGGGGTCCGTCAGGATATGTCAGCTCGAATTTCTTTACGCTCGACTCCGAAATGGTTGATGAGGCAAAGACCTCTGGCTCTAGGATACGATAGATAACTACACTCTTGCGCTTAGCATTGTTGTCGCCGATATCTGCGATATAGAGATCGTTGAGTCTATTGCCCAGAGAATCATATCCCACATTGCTCGGAGCTATGGCGATGTCTTCCCAGTCGATATTTGCAGCACCTGCGAGCTTGTGCTTTGAGAGCAGGCCATTGCGAGTATCCACGGCATATACAAATGGCTCATCGCCAGAATCATTGATCATCCATAACGTGAACGGCTGATAGCTCTGGACAATACCCGAAACCTCTGGTAGCACGTCCTTTGGTGTGGTACCAACAACGAACGGCCCCTCATACGTCTGCTGGCCCACGCACGCAGTCGTTACGATCATGCATGTAAGTAAAGCGGCGATGTAGGCTGTCATCTTACCCTACGATGAAGTTCACGAGTTTGCCCGGAACGACGATCGTCTTCTTGATCTGTTTTCCATCAAGATGTTTCTGCACGTTCGGGTCAGACTTAGCAAGTTCTTCGATTGCAGCAGCATCTGCATCTGCTGGAACGATCATCTTGCCGCGAATCTTGGAGCTTACCTGCAGCACAATCTCGATTTCATTCTCAACGAGTTTGGATTCATCGTACGCTGGGAAACGAGAATGATGCACCGAGCCCTCATGACCAAGGACCTGCCAGAGTTCTTCCGTGATATGCGGTGCGAACGGGGCTAGGCATTGTACAAATGCACTCATGGCATCGTGACTGCGTTGCTCTGCCTTTGTAAACTCGTTGACAAAGATCATGAACTGGGCAATCGTCGTGTTAAAGCTCAGGTTGTCGACATCTTCACGAGTCTTCTTGATCGTGGCATGCAGCACGCGATCCAATTCGGGAGTACTAGCCCCCTTCACGACGGCTGGGGAGAGCTTGCCATCCTCGGTGACCATCATGCGCCAAACGCGGTCAAGGAAGCGCGTGATGCCGTCGATGCCGCGTGTGTTCCATGGCTTTGACGCTTCGAGTGGACCCAGGAACATCTCGTACAACCGCAGTGCATCGGCTCCGTGGCTTGTGATGACCTCATCAGGGTTGACAACATTGCCGAGCGACTTCGACATCTTCCGTCCGTCTTCGCCCATAATCAAGCCCTGGTGAAAGAGCTTCTTAAACGGCTCTGGTGACGTTACATAGCCGTAGTCAAAGAGCACCTTGTGCCAGAAGCGAGCATAGAGCAAGTGCAACACAGCATGCTCGCCACCACCAACGTAGAGATCTACGCCATGGTTGCCCATCCAGTAGCGCTCCTTATCGGGATCGCAGAATGTTTCGTTGTTATGTGGATCAGTGTATCGCAGATAATACCAGCACGAACCAGCCCACTGGGGCATAGTATTCGTCTCAAAGCGTGCTCGCTTGCCAGTCTTCGCATCAACGAAATTCACCCAAGACTCAACGGTGGCAAGGGGCGACTCGCCCGTGCCAGCTGGTTTGAATTCTTTCACATCTGGCAGCAGCAGCGGAAGTTCATCGGCGTCGAGTGCGCGCTTTGTTCCGTCCTCATAGAACATTATCGGAATGGGTTCGCCCCAGTAGCGCTGACGGGAAAAAAGCCAATCCCGCAGGCGGAACTGTGTTCGCCCCTTACCTTGTCCAGTGGACTCAAGCCATGAGATGATTGTACGCTTTGCTTCGTCTGTTGGTAGGCCGTTGAGCGATACCGATGCATTTGCCGATGAGACACCGATTCCATAGGTACTGTACGCTTCGGCTACAACATCGATCGAGCTACCATCGGTTGGTTGTACTACCTGAACGATCGGTAGTCCGAAGGCAGTGGCAAACTCATGATCGCGCTCGTCATGCCCAGGCACGGCCATGATCGCACCGGTGCCATAATGCGCCAGCACATAGTCTGCTACCCAGATTGGTACGTCGGCGCCTGTTGCCGGATTCACGGCATACGCTCCTGTAAAAACGCCGGTCTTAGACTTATTGAGCTCTGTACGTTCAAGATCGCTCTTGAGTGCTGTTGCCTCTTTGTAGGCAAGCACTTCGCCGCGCTGCTGTTCGGTTACGATGTGCTCAACAATTGGATGTTCTGGGGCAACGACGAGATAGGTAGCACCGAACAATGTATCAGGACGTGTTGTAAACACAGTTATCGAATGATCGTCGCCGGAAATGGGGAAGATCACCTCAGCCCCTTCACTGCGTCCGATCCAGTGACGTTGCATGTCAAGAGTGGATGACGGCCAATCAAGCAGTGAAAGGTCTGCCAAGAGGCGCTCTGCATACTCCGTGATGCGAAGCATCCATTGACGCATGGGTCTGCGCTCTACGGTGTATCCCTTGTCCTTCCATTCATCGACCTCTTCGTTGGCCAACACCGTGCCGAGGGCTTCGCACCAATTCACGGGGCTATAGGCGATGTAGGCAAGACGGTAATTGTCCTTGTAGGTTTCGATTTCGATTGGATCCGTGATGTCGGTTGGGATTGGAAGTTCGTCAATTGGTCGTGCCTTCTTAGCAGCACGATCATACCATGAATTGTACATCATCAGAAACATCCACTGCGTCCACCGATAATACTCGGGTAGCGTAGTGTTGACCTGACGTGACCAATCGTAGTCGAAGCCAATTGCATTGAGCTGACGCTTGAACGTCTCAATGTTCTTCTCTGTGGCGATCGCCGGGTGAATCCCAGTAGTCATGCTGTAGCGCTCTGTTGGCAGACCGAACGCATCAAACCCCATCGGGTGCAAAACGTTGTACCCGCACATGCGCTTGAATCGGCTCACAATATCGGTAGCTGTATATCCCTCGGGGTGCCCAATGTGGAGTCCGGCTCCTGATGGATACGGGAACATATCTAGCACGAAATACTTCGGCTTCGATGGGTCCTCGATCACCTTATACGTGTGGTTGGCAGCCCAATGAGCTTGCCACTTTTGCTCGACTACAGAAAACGGGTATTGCATTTGGCAAATATACGGGGCATGGCTCGACCTTACTGGCTCAGGCACTGCCGCATGTCGGCCGGAATGTTCTCAACATCTACAATGAGAAACCCGTCTATGGAGTTGTTAAAGTCGGCATCACAGTTAAATGAAAGAATAGCACCGTTCTGGGCCATGTACTTTTTGATTAATACAGGCAGGCCTGCGCCATTCGGCTCATTGTCCGACACTATACGATCAAGTGTCTTGATACTGCCCTGAATCCCCTCAAGGAGATCCCGAAAACAAGGCATTGAACAATTCTCACGATATGGGGTTCTTGGAGCTACGTGCTTTGTCAATGGATGATCCTTCGACTTCTGTAAAAAGAAGTGTATCATCATCTGCTTCGATGAGACCTGGTAGTTGCTGCTAATACTCACCGGGCCAACCAAATGCTGTATCTCTGGATGCCTCGCCAGATATGCTTCAATTCCTTTCCAAAGCATAAAGAGCGAGAGACGATGTCGCTGATATTGTTCTACCACAAATGAACGACCAAGTTCTGCTGAACGGGCCAAGACCTCACGTGCTGGACCCTGAACCTTGTATAGTGAGTTCAGGTACAGCCCCTCAATGCCGAAGCTGCGTGTAATGCTCGGACCATGACCGATGCGGTATGCACCTACGATTCTCTTTCCATGCGAATCCCACAGAACAAGATGCTTGTAGTACTCATCGTAGTGATCGAGGTCGATTGAATTCCCAGTTCCCTCTCCTACACCTCTGAAGGTGATTTCACGGAGGCGCCCTACCTCGCGAATGACATTCTCCGCCTCGGATTTCTGAAGCTCAAAGACCTGGAATGAACCGTGGGAAGCGATACATCGATCTACGTTACGTCTTATATCTTCTATGATCGCATCGGTATCCGTTTCGGGAACAATGTCGCTAGCAGGTGATCTCTTGCTGTAGAGTGAGTAAATGGCAGGTCGAACGGCTGCATTACGGTACCCAACTGCATATGTACGAGCCCGCAGATACGAGGCAGCTTCTTCGACCTTCGTCAATTCATGCAGCTCCTGTGCCTGAATGGCCCGCCCAATAGAGAGCGTGAGCTTACTACCAGACTTCTTCAACAGTTCCGAAGGGAGCGCGAGTGTGCGTAAGCGTGGATGGATCATGCCGAGTGCATGAAACGTAACCGAGTTGTGTCCCTCGAAATGAACTGGTATAACGGGTACACCGGCTTTCTGAATCAGTTTGATAGCTGCGGTACTCCACGGCTTATCTACGACAGCGCGTTCGGCACTATCAAATGTGGACACTTCACCAGCAGGGAAGATTCCGAGTCCGCCGCCGGACCGCAAGTGATTCAGGCAGTCTTTGATGCCACTAACATTGCTGTGTGAGGAACGAAGCTCTTCGAAGGGATTTACGCTAATGAAGGCATCCTTGAGCGGCTGAACATACTGCAGTAGGAAATTTGCCATGATCCGAAAGTCAGGGCGCCTATCTCGAACCGACTTCAGTAATGCCAACCCGTCGATTGCACCAAATGGATGGTTAGCAACGATAATGAATGGGCCAGCTTGGGGTATGTTGTTGAGTTCCTTTGAGCTAACAGAGACGTGAATCTCTAACTCGCCAAAGACACGATCTAGGAACTCATTGGGGTCTGGGCTCCAAGAACGACGATAGATCTCGTTGATGCGGGGAATTCTTGCCGCATTCGAAATCAGTGAGACGATAGGGTTCTTATTCGAGAGGCTTGTAGCCCGTGCGAGAGCATCGCGAGAGATAAGGTCGTGCATGAACGGCAACATATCGGTGGCCCATGATCGTGGCCAGTAACGATTGGGTTACACATGTAATCTCTTCTCAATCCGATAACAATTCGACAATGCGCCGGCAGACGCTGTGCATCAGTGCTGCGCTTGTTATGTTTGCGCCCATGGAATACGTACATCTTGGCCGCACTGGAGTAAAGGTTTCTCGCCTTTGCCTTGGAACAATGAATTTCGGATACTGGATCGAAGAACAAGATTCATATCCCGTTATGAGCCGTGCTCTGGAGCATGGCATTAACTTCTTTGACACAGCCAACGTGTACGGCTGGGACAAGGGAAAGGGGCGTACAGAGGAAGTGATCGGTAATTGGCTCAGCCAAGATTCATCACGTCGCGATAAGATCGTCCTTGCGACCAAAGTGTATGGTCAGATGGAAGACGGTATCAACAACCGCGGATGCTCTGCCTACCATATCAAGAAGGCATGTGAAGATTCCCTGCGTAGACTCAAGACAGATCATATCGATCTTTATCAGATGCACCACATAGATCGTGCCACGCCGTGGGATGAACTCTGGCAGGCCATGGAGCAACTCGTCCGCGAAGGCAAGATCCTCTATGTGGGCTCGAGCAACTTTGCTGCATGGAACATTGCGCAGGCGAATGAACTCGCGAAGAACCGCCACTTCCTCGGACTCGTGAGCGAGCAATCCGTGTACTCGTTGCGTAATCGTCAGATCGAACTCGAAGTGATTCCTGCAGCGAAGGCCTATGGCATGGCAATGATTCCATGGAGTCCATTGGCAGGGGGCTTGCTGGCCGGTATTTTTTCGTCGACAGACTCTGTGCGTCGCAAGCGTCCGCAACTGCTTGAAGCAGCTGAAAAGCTCCGTCCGCAGATCGAGGCATATGAAGCGCTTTGTGCCAAAATTGGTCATGACTGTGCAGATGTTGCTCTTGCGTGGGTTGCACAACGTGATGGTGTGACATCGCCAATCATCGGACCGCGTACGGTTGAACAACTGGATGCAAACGTTGCTTCGTTAGGAATCACGCTTGATGCCGAGACACTTGCTGAACTGGATCGTATCTGGCCAGGTCCGGGCAATCAGGCACCTGAAGCATACGCTTGGTAACTACCAGCGAATACGTGCAACACCCTGAATAACCGAGACGACGGGATTTGTATCGGCAACCAACGATGAAATGTCGAGCGTCGACAGGCCGATCTGCCAACGGCCATGGAAGATCGAGAACATGACCGACACTGGTATGGTTGTACCCATATTGGCACCGTGTGCAAGCCCCATTCCTACATTCAGCCAGTCTTTAGGACGCCAGTCTACGCCGCCACTATAGAGGTTCTGTTGCAACGACCCTGCGACATCGTTGAGAGCGATGATGCAATCGACGCCGTACGACCAGCGTTTGTTCTGCTGCCATGAGCCACCTAGCCGAAGCCGAGTTGGGAGATCGCTACGGGTAGACATAAGCCCCTCCCATCGAAAGTACTGTCCTTCACCGGTGATCTTCGGGGCTTCCGTGAAGATGTTGTAGCTGTCAAATCCCTCACTACCCAGCCCGTTAAGAACTGTATCGCCTGCGGCAAACACATTGCCGTTATAGAGGATCGAACCAATATCGATCACCGACCCAGAGAACGTCCAGTCAAGATATTGCACGGTCACACCGGCATCGAGCCCATAGCCTTGGCCAATGGGTACGAGGGCTGTACCTGGAATGGCCGAAGGAGTTGTGGCCTTGCCGTAGTTGATCGCGAAGTACGGACTCAGTGCACTCTGTGCAAGTAGGTTGCCTGCTGCCACACGTGCCTCTAGGTATGCGTATGACTGAAGAAACTTTGGCGTGATGCCCGCATAGATCGATGTCGCGCTATCATGAAACAACTGAAGTCCGTACGAGAATGCATACTCGCGCAACCACGACATGGAAAGAATTGTACCGTCGAACAACTCCGAGAATTTGCGTGGGTTACGTGCATATCCGATCGTATCGCCACGCCAGTTCAATGCGGTCGAATCAAAGTAGTCCGAGTGACGTCCCTGAAACATCAGCTTCGCAGCCTCTTTGTTCAGGACAAATGTTCCATTGACACGTTCACGGACGCTTATTGCCACACCGCCAATTGACTCGTGCTGATAGGAAAATGCAAAGGGCATCACGTCCATGTTGAATCGCAGGCCCTTGCCTGCAAATGCTTTGGCGGCCTCCAGCTTGTCTGCCTCTGTAAAGGTTACGGCACTGCCGCGCTGCAGTAACAGATCAATCATGGCAGACTTTGACAGTGCATCACTGCGCAGTGACAAGCCCCCTTCACCAAGCGACACAGCAAATGTTTTTCGTGAATGTTCAGATCCACTCGACAGCGGGGTGGAGTAGGAATAGACGTCGCGTCGAGGTACGAAGCCGAGGTTTGCTGGATTAATGCCAACACACTGGTAGTCGGTAACAACAGAGACAAGAAATCCTGCGTGCCCTATACGTGCGAAGTCTGAAGCTTCTGACTGAGCAACCAGACGCGTTGTCAAAACGACAATGGCAAGAGCCCAGAGAAGTCCTCGCATCTTCATCATTGCTGCTTGATGATCCGATCGATCCACTCTGCAATACGAACGGCCTCAGCCCCGTCGCGCAGCGTTACCGCTACATCACCTCCACCGCGAATGCTCTCGATGAATGCTCGCTGTTCTTCGACTATTGCATTGACCTGCACCGGTGCTGGTGCATCATGGATGATGATCTTGTCGCCATGCTCTGTGGCGATCTGGCCAAGGGGCGTGTGACGTCCAGGCTCGAGCATCGAAGTATCGATCAGTCTGTATAACTCCGCAACGCCTGTTGCCATGTCGATCGAGAGGTAGCCATCACGCTGAAAAACCCGAAGCTTCCGCATAGGCTTTGCGCTAATGCGCGATGCCGTCACGTTTGCAACGCACCCGTTGGCAAACGTCAATCGTGCATTGCAAATGTCGGTAGTGTTTGTGAGCACGGATACGCCAGTTGCCTGGATATCAACGATCTGCGACTTCGTCATCCAAAGAAGAAGGTCGATATCATGAATCATCAGGTCATGGATCACACTCACATCGATTGCACGTGGCTTGAATTGGGCCAGCCTGTGCGCTTCGATGAACAACGGCTGTACTTCGTAGTCCTGCAGTGAACGCAGTGCCGGATTAAACCGCTCAACGTGTCCAACCTGAATGATACGGTCTGTTGATGCGGCGCGCTCCATCAGTGCCGCAGCCTGCTCAAATGTGGCTGTGACAGGCTTTTCGATAAAGCAATGGAATCCGCGACCGAGACACTCGAGAGTAAGCTCATAATGCAAGGATGTGGGCGCTGCAATAACAACGGCATCAACATCCGGCATCGAGGCAACATCAGCGTACCATGATGCTCCATGCATCTCAGCTACAGTTCGGCCCTGCGACTCATTCGGATCAACGATCCCAACGAGTTCTATATCGTCCTGCTGTTTCCAAAGTTTTGCATGGATTGAACCGAGATGGCCGGTGCCGACAACTGATATGCGCATGAAGGCGAAGATAACGAGGTACGAGGTACTAGGTACAAGGTACTAGGTACAAGGGACGAGTTACAAGGGACGAGGTGCATGGGGCACAAACTGGCGTTCATGCTTGTGCAAGATTGCATGCATCGAAACGAACGAAACATTGGCTGGCTTCTCTACTTCACGGAAAAGGTCCATGGTACCCAGTACCTAGTACCCTGTACCTCGTCCCTAGTCCCTCGCTGCTCCCCTTGGATGCGCCTTCCTGTAGGCATCCTTGAGGCGTTCAACGCTCACGTGCGTGTAGACCTGGGTTGTGGAGAGCGAAGAGTGCCCCAGCATTTCGCGGACGGCACTGAGATCTGCGCCGTTATCAAGCAGGTGGGTGGCAAACGAATGACGCAGAACGTGGGGGCTTTTGCGTTGTGATTCGGTGATTGGGCCAAGAGCTGCTCGAACAATGCGCCATGCACTAACGCTTGAGAGGCGCGCGCCGCGGTCTCCCAAGAACAGGGCATTCTCTACTGGAGATGGATGGAGTTCTGAGCGTCTTAGAACAAGCTGGTCAAGGATTTCGATGCTCTCTTTCGTAACCGGGACAACTCGATGCTTATTGCGCTTGCCAAGTACCCGCACGGTGCGTGCCCGTGAGTCGATATCGCCCACGTTTAACTGCAGCGCCTCACTGATGCGGAGTCCTGATCCATAGAGGATCTCGCAGAGCGCTCGATTGCGGAGTTGTTTGATGTCTGACAGGTCGAACGTAGACCAGAGCGAGGCTGCCTCGGGAGCTTGCAGAAACGAGGGCAGCTTCTTTTCGATTTTCGGCGATGGCAACGTGAGCGCGGGATTACGCTCGATGATACCCGAGCGAAGCAGGAACCGGAAGAAGCTTCTTACAGCAGCAAGCCGCGCGCGTAGGCTGCGCTTTGCCAGCCCCTTTTCGTCAAGCCATCCTAAGAACGGACGTATGTCGGCCTCAACAACCTCGTCAACGCGGGGCAAAGTCCCATACGATTCGAGCAGATACTGCTGGAACTGTTCCAGTGCCGTTGCATAGGCCTGCGTCGTATGCGTGCTGGCAGCTTTCTCAACATCGAGCGACGTGAGAAATGATCGTACAGCTTCTGCGAAGTCCATCCCCGAACTTACGGTATATTTGCAAGTTCAAGGAGTTTCAACATGTTGCACATCAGAAACTATATAAACGGCACGTTTCAGGACCCCCTAGGGGGCGAGTGGATTGAAAATGTCAATCCTGCCACTGGCGACGTTGTGTCCTTGATCGCGCGGAGTCGCGCAGAAGATGTGGAACTAGCCGTTCAGGCCGCTCATGCGGCCTTTCCTGCCTGGTCTGCGATGCCCGCCAAAGGACGTTCGGAGATTTTGCTTCGCATTTCCGAGAAGGTCAAACTCCATCTCGAAGATCTCGCGCTAGCTGAGACAAATGATCAAGGAAAGCCCTTGTGGCTCTCTAAGGCCGTTGATATTCCGCGTGCGGTCGACAACATGGCCTTTTTTGCAACCGAGATCCTGCATACGCGCACAGATGCGTACCAGACGGATGTTCACGTGATGAATTACACGGTGCGTCAGCCCCTTGGTGTTGTTGGATGCATCTCGCCCTGGAATTTGCCACTCTATTTGTTCACGTGGAAGATCGCTCCAGCATTGGCTGCCGGTAATACGGTCGTAGCAAAGCCAAGTGAACTTACGCCGATGACGGCGTTCTTGTTTGCAGAGCTCTGTCAGGAGGCTGGACTACCGCCCGGCGTGCTGAATGTGCTGCACGGATATGGTGCAGAGTGTGGTGGAGCAATTGTAGCTCATCCACGCGTTAAGGCCATCTCATTTACCGGCGGTACGTCTACAGGTAAGACCATCGCTTCGATTGCAGCACCAATGTTTAAGAAGATGTCTCTGGAGCTTGGTGGTAAGAACCCAACCATCGTGTTCGATGATGTTGATGTAGCTCACACTGCTCGTCACGTTGCTCGTGCCGCCTTTACAAACCAAGGTGAGATTTGCCTCTGTGGCTCTCGCATTTTTGTGCAACGCAGTATCTACGATCAATTCCGCTCGGCCATGGTGGCCGAGACACAGAAGTTTGTTGTGGGAGATCCACTCGATGCGAACACTCGCATGGGCGCGTTGGTCAACGAAGCCCATATGCACAAGGTTCTGTCGTACATAGATCTTGCCGCGGAAGAAGGCGGAACCATTCTTACAGGGGGCAAGCGTGCCTCGATTGGTGGACGCTGCGAGAGAGGATTCTTTGTCGAGCCAACGCTTATCGAAGGGCTCTCAAGCAACTGCCGCGTCAATCAGGAAGAGATCTTTGGTCCAGTTGCTACCTTGATACCATTCGATACCGACGAAGAAGCCATCGCCATGGCCAACAGCACGGAGTATGGTTTGGCTGCATCGATCTGGACAACGAACATCAATAGGGCGCATGGTACGGCGCATCAGCTTGACTCTGGGATTGTCTGGATCAATACCTGGCTCATGCGTGACCTGCGCACGCCGTTTGGCGGCATGAAACAAAGTGGTGTAGGCCGTGAGGGGGGAACCGAGGCACTCCGCTTTTTTACAGAACCAAAGAACATTTGTCTGCAGCTATAACTCGAAGGAAGTATGGAAAACGTGATCATCAATTCTGACCGTGCACCCGAACCGGTAGGTGCCTACCCGCACGCGCGTCGCGTCGGCAATCTCCTGTTCCTCAGCGGCGTAGGCCCACGCGAGCGTGGTACCAAGGTGATCCCTGGCGTTACGCTGGGCGAAGATGGCACAATCCAAGAGTATGACATCACGGCGCAGACTCTCAGCGTGTTTCGTAACATTCGTTACATATTGGAGGATGCTGGATCCTCATGGAACAACATTGTGGATGTTCAGGTGTTCCTGACCGATATGAAACGTGATTTCAAGACGTTTAATGCGCTGTACGCAGAACACTTTGCCGGTGTTCATGCTTGTCGAACAACGATCGAGATCGGTGCGCTTCCTACGCCGATCGCTGTCGAGTTGAAGGTGATTGCAACTATATGACCCGCAGAATATTCTCCGTGATCGCTCTGTTGTGTCTGGGGCTTGTGGCCCTTAATGCACAGCCCAGCATTTCATACATCACTCCAGATGTATGTGCTCCTGGCATTGGCGTCTATGTTGAGCTCATTGCCCCTGCAAGCTCGTCGAATGCATTTGGACCCGACCAAGTGCATCTCAACACAAACTCGAGCGCAGTAAGGATCGAGTTTGTTCGCCCAGCTGATTCGGTCCGACTTGTCAGAAGTCCACTCGTCGTGTCCTGGTCTGGACGTTTGATCTCGACAACGTTTTTCGTGCCTCCTTCGGTGCAGCCGAACTCTTCTGACTGGACACAACTCGAATCCCAATTCCGTATCCCCATTCGCGTGGTTGTTAACGGTGTTGCGTCCAACATTGATACGATCTACATCGTTCGTCCTTGGACACTCGGCAATGTTGCAAGCCTATCAGATCGGACACTCGGAGAAGGCAGACTCGGAAAGCGCTCACGACGCGGAGCCATGATCGTTGACTCGCTGGTTCTCGGAGTTGGTACATACTCCGCATCGACCACCGATTGTGATCCATCTACTGCTGGTAATCAGGGCTATCTGCCGTTTACGCTCATTGCGATCGGCAGTATCACCAGCGTTGGCACGGAAGATCAAACATCGATTGATGTCTCTGGCATCGGCCTTACTGGTGGTCCTGGTGGCGGTGGCGGTGGCGGAGGTTTCTCAAACTTCAATCTCGCTGGCAACAGAGGGACTGACGGAGGCGACGGTTTTACAGGGGGCGGTCCTGGTGGCTATAATTTTGATCGCTCTCGCAAGAAGCCCGGGGTGGGAAGCGGTGAGTCATTGGCGGCGTCAAACGCAACGACTCGTGGATCTGCTTCACTCAGCGGTGTCACGGGTGGTGAGGTTACTACATCATTTGAAAATGCTGGCGGTGGCTCAGGACATCCGTTTGGCCAGAGCGGTGTTGGATGTAGCGACCGGCTAACGTGTAATGTCAGCGGCGCCAATGGCGGTGGCTCTGGTGGACAGGAAAGCAGACGCGGCGGCGGTGGCGGATATGGTACCAAGGGCGAAAGTGAAACAGGATTTACCAACGGCGGTTTTCAGCATGGCAATGTCCACATCATCCCTCTTGCAGGGGGCTCTGGTGGTGCCGGAGGTAACCCTGAACTGGCTCGCGCAATTGGCGCTGGTGGCGGCGGTGGCGGAGGAGCAATTTCCGTTCATGCAGAGCGCATCACCAACGTGACGGTGCGCTCTCGTGGTGGTGTACCGACGCGTCAGGCACTGCAGGGAGGCTGCGGCTCCGGCGGCGGTGTGATCATAGGTGTGCGTAATACATCAAATCTTGGACGTCTGCGCGGCGATATCGCTGGTGGCACAGATGCAACAGCAGGCGATCCGCACCTCAGCGGTGGAGAAGGTAGACTGCGCTTTGATGGCCCGGGAGTACTCGCTGGGGCCGCCTACAATGGGCCAACCGTGGTAAACCAGGATCAGATTTCTCGAATTAGTTTATTGAATGGTACACGTGGTACGTTCCCACTCTACGTATGGATACGTCCGGAGAATGGGCCATGGCAGCAAATCGTAACACCAGCCAGAACGTGGCCGGTGCCTCGTGCATGGTCCCTTCCCATGGATTGGCCAGGAATCGATTCTGTGTTCTACGTGCTTGTGGCCCAGGAGGTTCCGAGCCCTAAGACAACACCATATGCCAATGAACCAACAATCGTGTTCTCACAATCAGGCTCAATGGTGGTGCGAATTGTTACTACATCACCCATCAGCGTCGACAGTGTAGATCTCGGTGCTTTAACGTGCCGCGGTGCAGCCGTGTTGGACACAGTCTGGATACGTAACCGTTCAATCAGCCCCCTTAGAATCAATGGACTTGCAATGGTTCCTGGCACAGAGTGGTCTGTTGTTTCGACTGTGAACAAGAACCCCATTCCAGCGGGTGATTCTGCATTTGCTGTGGTGCGATTTAGTAACTCTGCCGCGCTGCCATCAGGCAAACAGGATGCAGAACTCGTCGTGACATTCAATGACACTTCGACTGTGCGCTCACCCATGAAGGCACTGGTTGGCGGTGTTACCATTGACTACATTTGGAGGGGGCTCAACCGCGATACGATAGATATCGGACGTGTTTGTATTGGCAAACCATTGACAGAGCCAATCACGATTCGCAAAGTAGGCGTAGGCCGACTGACCATAATGAGTTTTGCGACCAATGATGTGGCTATGATAAGTGTCACTGCCAACACTCCCGTCGTACTGAACGACTCTGTCAGTTTCGGATATATCCTCGTAAACTTTACCGCCAAACAACTTGGTACGTACATCGTACCAATTCTTGTGCGGTTTGCAGAATGCGCAACACTCGACACGATATGGGTGAAACATGTTGGTGTTGAGTCGTCCATGACATTCCTCGGCAACGGTCAGTTCGGCGACGTGCGCATCGGCGATCGCAAGGAAGCCGTTTATGAAGTGCGAAACACCGGTACGAGTGATATCAGCATATTCCGGCTACCAACATTGTTGGCCCCTTTCCGCATGGTATCATCAAGCCCTGTCCCGCCGGTTGATCTCAGGCCTGGAGAAGCAATTACAATGACCGTTGCATTTGAGCCAACCGTATTGGGCGCATCCACACAGATAATGAGGCTGGTTGGTGATTCAACATTCTCGAGCTGCGTAGACTCGCTGAATGTGCTGCTTACAGGACGAGGTGTCGCATCAACGGTTGTGCTGTCACCAACATCTCTATCCTTCCCTGTTGTAGCTGCCTGTGACAGCACTTCGCAGTGTGTGACGGTTACCAATAACGGTACGACGCCGATTAGGCTTCTTTCGCCGCCGGTCATCAA
The DNA here is from genome assembly GCA_964484755.1 of uncultured Melioribacter sp. Taxonomy (GTDB): domain Bacteria; phylum Bacteroidota; class Ignavibacteria; order Kapaibacteriales; family Kapaibacteriaceae; genus UBA10438. The sequence goes on from CAZAGH010000018.1 coordinate 26,210, forward strand.
TGGGATCCACGCAAATTCCTTTAGCTGGCAAAGTGGTCCAAATTCTGATACCACTCTTGCACCCAAAGCATCGGTTACTTACTGCGTGACGATGTACGGAGCATTGGGGCCGGATGGCATCAAGACGGCACTATTGTCGGTTCGAACTGATGATCCAATGCTCCGTACGTTGAATGTTGGTCTCAACGGACAGCGAACGACGGTGAATGTGGATGGTCCGCGTGTTGTTGACTTGGGCTCTGCTCGCGTCGGCACGGGCATTAGCAAGCTTGAAACGTACACCAACACCTCCGCATTGCCAGTAAATATTGTAAGCAAGATCTCCTCTTCTCCAGCCCGGACCAATGCGAACGCTGCCGGCCCTACTGGCTTCCCTGTGACAGTTCCTGCTGGCGCGAATCAGTCGGTCCTCTTTTCTTGCAATTGCGTTGCTGAGGAAACTGTTGCCGATACCGTGCGATTCCTGATCAACGAGCCTTGTAACGATACGGTGATTGTTGTCGTCCGCGCTCGATGCGGTATAGAATCTGTAGGTGCTTCTCAGAAGATTAACTTTGGAACCATACCTGAGTGCGGCTCTCTCACCGACAGTATTGTGATTGTAAACAACGGTAGCTTGCCAATCGAGTTGATACGATTTGCAGGTATTGCCGGACCAGATGCTACAGTCTTTACTTGTACAAACCCATCGGCTGTTAGCAATCAAACGCTTAATCCTGGAGATCGACGGATCTTGTACATCACGTTTGATCCATCAACAGCAACTGATGGTATCAAGACAGCAATTGCATCGGTTATTGCTCGCGTCAACGACACACTTGTTGCCATCAATACAGATCTTCGAGGGGAGCGCCGTACATCGCTTCCGATCAACCCGCAGAGCATCATCTTTGGTGCCGTCAATATCACTGCGCGCAGTACACAAACGATTACGTTGTTTAATTCCGGCACGAGTGATCTCACCATTTCATCGATCAGCATGAAAAGGGGCGCTTCGAGTGTCTTCAGTGTGCAGTCAACACCGCCTACACCACTAACCATTCCTCCTGGCGGATCTGTCGATGTTAGTGTGGACTTCCAACCACGCAATCAGCTTTTCTATACCGACTCGATTCTCATCCGACTTGAGAAGCCGTGCGATGAACAGCGCATAATCGCTGTCGCGGGCACGGGCAGGGTTGTAATTGATGTTGTCCTTAAAGCACCGACACGTGTCCTTGATCCTGCATCCCGTGACATTAGGCTGCCCATCATCGCATCAGTGAGTGGTGAGGCGGTTAATGTCGATAGCGTCTCTATTGATATGTCTTTGCGATTCCAATCATCGCTGTTTCACGTACAGGGAATCGTCGGTGGTACGATCACGCGTAATGAGGTGATAGGGGGCTTTACCGAACTCGATGTATCGGTGCGCAATGGCGTGCTGGATGGCTCAAATTCACTAGTGTGTGAACTGCTCGGAGATGCGACCCTTGGACCGATAGACTCAACAAGTGTTGTTTTTGATACTGCGACAATCGAAATCACCTCGGTCACACCAAGGTTGTCGACGCAGGATGGCTGGCTCGTTAGCGAGGTTTGTGAAGCTGGTGGAAAACGACTGATCAACCTTGCCGGAAAGCTTGCCGTGCGCGCGATACCGAATCCCATGGTCGAAAAATCGCAGATCGTAGTGGAGACATACGAGCGGGGCACACATACACTTCGGATCATTGACGCTTCAGGTCGTGTTGTCATGACCTCTTCATGGAACCATGATGCCCAGCACCGACTTCATGAGATATCTCTCGAGTCAGGCCAGTTTGCTGCCGGCCTGTATCAAATTATTCTTGAATCGCCGACGCGTACGCGTGTTGAGCCCCTTTCTGTGGTTCACTAACATGGTCGGAAGTTTAATGAAGTATGCTCGATACACGACAGCAGTATTTGTTGCAGCTCTTGTGTTTACAATGACATCTATAGCCCAGGAACGCTATGTCGACGATCAAACGGGGCAGTCGATGCTCTTGAAGTATCGTCTTGGGGCCTATGGTGGTGCTTTGCTCAACGTACATAATGTTGGTTTCGGCGCGTTGCCAGGATACACATCGTGTTGCACTGCGTTTGAGAACACCCTTGCACCAGCTCTCGTTGCAGGAGCATTATGGGAGTATAGTCTTGGCAAACCTCTAGTCCTCGATGTGCGACTGGGAATAGGTTCAATGTCTGCAGACTTTGTGCGAACGCAGGTGATCGGAAACGAGCCCGTGTTGACCGATGGCGTTGTGGGCCTGCCCGATCGACGGGATGTAACGGTTGAGCACGCGTTAAATTCCAGCATCATGGTTCTTTCATTTGAGCCGGTGCTGCGTTACCAGCTGTTCGACAAACTGTCTGTCCTCGGAGGGATTCGTGGTGGATATGCCCTTAGCCCGAGTTTCTCACAGAAGGAAACATTGATCTCACCGGAGGGATATGTTTTTATCGATGGCTCTGCGATTCGCAATCAGCAATCCGGTCCGATCCCCACAGCGACAACAGTCAACCTGCATGCAGCAGTCGGCGCGTACTATGAACTGTTCAACAGCCGCGCCTATACCTTCGGACTAGATCTGCGCTATTACTATCCTGTGACGAATGTGGCCAACGTTGACTGGAACGTTCATTCGATCCATGCCGGCGTCAACATTGCCTTCGGCGTGTACGAGCCAGTCCCTGCTATCGAAAAGACTGATACCGTCTATGTGCGTGACACCTCGGTAGTTGTTACAAAGGGTATCACCACCCAGTCCGTTACACTTGATGAACAGTCTGCCTCGGAGTCGTCACGCCGAGTTGCCGACACGTTGTTCACGACCACAACAATCAAGGAATCTTACGTCAAACGCATTCCGCGTCCATTTGCACCCGGGCTTTCTGTGCAGATCCTTGGCAGGGTGCCAGATGGTACGGTAGCAGAGTCGTCAGCTTTGCGCGTGGAAGAGATGGATGTGATTGAAAGTTATCCAATGCTTCCGCAGATCTTTTTCAGTGAAAATTCTGCTAGCCTTGCGCAGACAACACAGAGTCTGTTGGATTCCACTAGCGCCCGCTCCTTTTCCTCTGCAAGCCTGACACGAAATCAACTCTCCGTTTACAACAATCTGCTGAACATTATTGGCCAACGGATGAGTCTACAACCAGAGGCGAAGATTACCGTTGCCGGGTATGGCAGCAATGCAGGACCCGAGCAGGGCAACCGTGAGATTGCTCGTGCCCGTGCCGAGGCGATTCGTGGTTACCTAATGACAGTTTGGGGTATTGAGTCGAAGCGGATTGTTGTTAAAGCTGGGTTGTTGCCGCCGCAACCTGCCAACTCTGCCACACCAGATGGCCGTGCCGAAAATCAACGCATAGAAATTGCGGCAAATGATCTTTCAATCCTCGAGCCTGTGGAGTTTCGTGATCGCGATCTCACGTTCACACCACGGAACCTTGTTGTTAGACCAACAATTGCAGAGGCTGAAGAAGTTGTCTCGTGGACCTCGACGCTTGAGCAGGGTGGACGTCAACTGACCAATGAAGGCGGTCAAGGGGAGGTTAAGGAGTACGTCTGGGACCCGGCGTCTGCATTGTCCAGACCTAGACGTGATCAGCCCCTTATCGCTACTTATCGTGTGGCCAATGCAACGGGCGCAGAGATAGAAGCAAGAGATACATTGGCGATCGACTATGTAACGCTGCAGATGATTCGCTCGCGTCAAGAAGAGGGCAAGATGATCGAGCGGTATTCATTGATCGTCTTTGACTTTAACAGTGCACAACTCAGCCCTGCTAATCAGCGTACCATGGAAAAAGTTAAGGCGCGCATTCAGCCCGAATCAAAGGTTCGCATCGTGGGCTATGCCGATAGAACTGGAAATCCCGAGTATAACCGAACACTTGCCAAGCGCCGTTGTCTGGAAGCGCAGCGCGTGCTCGACGTGAGTGACGAGCGGGTTTCGATTGATCCAATTGGATCTGATGTCCTGATCTATAACAACGATTCGCCGGAAGGCCGCTCGTACTCTCGAACAGTTCAGATCGAGATCGAGACACCGATCAAGTAGGTCCTGATGTCCCTCTTGCAGTTGATCGCACTCACATCTGTGTTGCTACTTGTGAGCTGCACAGAACCCGGGAAACCGGAGGGAGTGCTGCGTCCGGCAGAGGGTGGACGTTTTGTTGGCGGAATCTACCGTCAAAACGAAACAGGTGAACTTCGTGGACTCGATCCGGCAGGTATCAACGATGTTACCTCGGGTCACATAGCCATCAACATCTTCGATCAATTGATTGAGTTCGACAACAAACTCAATATTGTTCCGGAGATCGCGACATCATGGACCATCTCGCCTGATGGCACGACGTATACATTCACGCTCCGCAGTGATGTGTACTTTCATGATGACCCATGCTTCCCGAACGGGAAGGGGCGCAAGATGACAGCTAGCGATGTGAAGTATTCCTTTACGCGCATTGTGGATGTGCGCGAGCAATCACGCAACGATGCTTATCTGCGCGATAAGGTCGTGGGTGCAACGGAATACTACGAGGCAACTCGGCAGGCAAGCAGAACAGGCAATGCACCGCGCATCAGTGGCGTTCGTGGCTTCGTGGTCGTCAACGATACCACCTTTCAAATTGTCCTGACCAAACCGTTCGCCCCATTCATCTATACCCTTACGCAGCCATCATTTGGTATCGTCCCACGAGAGGCCGTCCAGAAGTATGGTCGCGACTTCTTTCAGCATCCCGTTGGTACGGGCCCATTTCGTTTCGTCGAATGGTCGCCCGATCGCCATTGTATTCTTGAGCGCAATCTCTCGTATTGGGAGCGTGATGAATTCGGCAATAAGCTCCCATACCTCGATGGTATTCGGTTTTCCTTCATGAAAGACGATAAGATGCAGCTGCTCGAGTTTGCCTCGGGTAAGCTGGAAGAAAGCTATCGTATACCCAACGAGTACTTTGCCGACATCGTCGACGAGAACAAGCAACCACGAGGCAAGTGGTCCAAGTACATTCTGCTGCACGAGACGGCTCTTGCTACGCAGTACTACGGTTTTCTGAATACTGATCCGGTCTTTCGTGATGTGCGAGTTCGGCAGGCGTTTAACTATGCCGTGGATCGAAATCGTATCATTCGTTACGTTCTCAAGGGGCAGGCCGCTGGAGCAGCTCACCATGGAATCGTTCCACCGTCGATGCCCGGGTATGCTTCGGACAGTGTGCAAGGGTATGCGTTCAATCCAGTTCGGGCACGAGCACTCCTGGCAGAAGCAGGCTTCCCAGATGGCAAAGGATTCCCCGAGGTAACGCTTCAGCTGAATGCAGGGGGCGGACGCAACATGTCCATAGCAGAGTCGATTCAAGGCATGTTGAAGGAACACTTGAACGTCAACGTTCGTCTCATGCAGGTGGAGTTTGCGCAGCATCTTACGGACATCGACAAAGGCAAGGTCCCATTCTATCGCCTAGGTTGGGTGGCCGACTATCCCGATCCTGAGTCGTTCCTCAATCTCTATTACGGAAAGCTCGTTCCCAACGACGGTGGCGATTCACCGATCAATTCCGTGCGCTACCAACATCCAGCATTCGATCGTTTGTTTGAGCAAGCTGTATCAACTACCGATCATGCGCAGCGCATGCGGCTCTACCGTCAGGCAGAACAGATAGCCATCAATGACGCGCCCATGTTGCTTATCCTCAACGACGAAGACTACCGCTTCATCCAGCCCTACGTGATGGGGCACCCGAACAACGCGATGGACCGCACGCCGCATAACCGGACGTGGTTTGATGCGAGGA
>CAZAGH010000019.1:0-24780 GCA_964484755.1 uncultured Melioribacter sp.
ACAGATCCAACCCATTGTCCTGCTGGTGTTGTAACAACGATCGAGTAGATACCCTCGGCTAGGGTTTGGACATCGAGGATACGTTCGCGCTCAGATTCGATTACAGTGCGGCCATGCACATCGTAGATGCGCGACGACAGAATTGGCGCAAGGGATTCATCGATATCAATCACAATGCTCGTTGATGCCGGCAGGGGGCGAACACGAACCACAGGTCCATCAAGAAGAGTGATGGGCCGAGACACTGGATGACAGATTGCCTGAATCACGAGCCACCCAGGAAGTTTTGTGATACGCGGTGTTCGACTGATCTGTACCCATTCAACAGTATCGATCACAACAACAGATGTATCGAACGGGGAAAGCAACGACGATCCTAAAATCTCTGTGCACACAGAAGGGGTGCGAGTGATATTCACATCAGATACATCGATGATGATTGACCGCATCTTCGAAATGGCGTCTACAGACGTTGAAACGATAGCCCCCTTCGTTACGCTGGTCGGCACGTACAGACGTGAGTCAATGCGCATGTGTATGCGTGCCGAAGCCCCGGTAATCTCGGGAGTCGGCGAATCATGCTGAAAGCTGATAGGAATTGCAACGTTTGACTTACCTGCTTTATCGACAACCTTACCAGCGATCACAAATGCATGTTCAGCATTGATGGTTGCACGTACAGGTATGAAGCGCTTGCCCGGACAAGGTTGCGAGACGACGATCTCGAGAGAGTCATTAATGGTCGCATCAACCGCACCCGTGATTTCAAGTTCAACCTCAACGCTGTCGCGCGCAAGATCGATTGGGAATGTAGTTGGGCGAATCAATCGAACTCCTTGCGGAGGGATCATATCAGTGATCGTGACAGAGCCTTCACCCGAATGCTTCATCCAAGTTGATGCGCGCGAAATGCTTCCGATCTCGATCACTCCAAAATCAATCAGTGCCTTTGAGAACACCGGCCATAGTGGAAGCTCCCGCACCTGAAGTGATGCTGATTGGTCGCTACAGCCACTGCTGTCTGTTACCTGAACGCTATAGACGCCCTGATTGCGCACAACAATCGACGGTGTTGTCTGCCCTGTGCTCCATTGATAGCGTCGAAATCCTGGAGTTGCAGCGATCACAACTGAGTCGCCCTTGCAAAAGGTTGTGCCTCCCTGAATTTGAAGCGCTACGCGTGAGTATGTTCTCCACTGGAATGGAGCAATAACTATACCTGTGTCTCCCTCTGTGGCTCCCCATGGACTCCGAAACACCGAACTACCGGTCTCAGGGGACACATGTATACCAGGCTTTCCACCTGCGACAAGGGGCTTCACTGTTGCATGATTTCGCGTCATCACAACCACCCCTCCGGCACCGCCGGCTCCCGGACCATTCGATTGATAGCGCGCCCCCTGATGTCCACCATTGCCGCCTTGAACGTCGACCGTAAGCTGACCCGTAACAACACCAACATCTATGACTGCCGTGCCGCCGGCACCAGCTCCGCCTGCACCGTCGCCAGGTTGCAGTGCTGAACCATTCTCCCAAGCCGCTGTGTCGGCTACGGAGAGACCTTGACTTACGATCATACCCTTGTTTACAAGAAGTGTCTGCGCCCTTACAAACACGATGCCACCGCCGGCACTGCCGTTTGTTCCCTGCTGATTGTTTTGGTGCGCGCCACCACCACCACCACCCATGAAGAAATGCTGCTGCAGGACATGACTTCCAAGGGAACCTCCGCCTTGACCACCAGCGAGTTGATACGGGTTACACCATGAGTTGGCATCACCGCCACGTCCGCCACGTCCACCGTTACCACCGCCGCCGCCACCCGCATTTGCACCGTTACCGCCTCCAGCGCCATTTGCTGCAGCTGAACGCGCGGCTGAAAGCTCTGCCAGCCGGGGACCCCAGATTCCTTCACCTTTCTCTCCAGCAGCGCCACTTGCATAAGGTACGGCCCAAATCGTAGTACCACACGTGTCCTTTTGAATCGATACTCTTCCACCACGAAAGCCTGCACCAGTGGCATCGATGTTTGCATCGAGAACAAGTACACGGTCAGCATCAATCGCGATTACACCACCTGTTGCACCGTTCCATGGTTTAGCATACACCGAACCAACAATCTGTGCATCGCCATAGCGCTGGACGCGCACGAGCTGGACGGCTCCACGCACGTTGTACTCGTGTACCCATGGCTGTGTAAAGACTACTGTGTCATTGTTGACGCGTTCGACGTCGAGATACTCAGCAGCACCGGCACCTTCAAGAGCCAGCACCGAGCCAAACGTTGAATCAGGAGTTTGCGTGATACGAGCCCCCTGCATCTGGATTATGATAACACGACTGCCTGCCTTGAGCGATGATGCGTTTACTGTTCGAACGGAGCGAGTGCAGGGAAGGATCTCGGCTACAGCCTCATACGAGTTCACTATTCCAGAGACCTGTTCGCAGGCAGCAGGTGTCTGCGTCCACAGTGTTGATGGACACAGCCAAAGAAGTGTTGCGATGGTGGCCGCGAGAATTCTCATTGTATCAGGACTACAAATTACCCATCTTGAGTTCCATGAGGATGATTCGTCCACGCGCCCTACCAAAGCGTGCAACAATTGGCATCATTTCGCCTTCGTCTCCACAGCGCGACGAAGCGCGCCTCCACAGAGGGATTGCCTACCTCGAGTCACTTGGTTATCAGATCAAGATTGGCAGGCACGTCCTAGCAAGACACGGCGGCTATCTGGCAGGTACAGACCGCGAGCGGGCCCAGGATATTCACACGATGTTCGCCGATACATCGGTTGATGCAATTTTCTGCTCTCGAGGGGGCTATGGATGTGCGCGCATCCTACCGCTCCTAGACTATCGACTCATCCGCAAGAACCCAAAGATCTTCGTTGGGTTTAGCGACGTTACATCGCTTCAACTGGCCATCTGGAAACATGCTCGACTCGTTACGTTTAGCGGTGCAATGCCAAGCGTTGATATGGCAGATCATTTTGATCCGCTCTCAGAGGAGTTCTTCTGGCGTATTCTGACCTCGCGCAAGGCTGCTGGACCTCTTCGGCAGCCATGGCCTTTGCATACCGTACGCCAAGGCAACGCAGAAGGTCCGCTCTTGGGTGGGAATCTCAGCGTCCTGACGAGTATCCTTGGCACCAACTACATGCCCTCGCTTCGGGGTTCAGTGCTTGCGCTCGAGGACGTCGGTGAGGCCACCTATCGCATCGATCGAATGCTCACACAGCTTGCGCTTGCTACGCGGCGAACACGGCCCTCTGGCATCTTGTATGGCTTTTGGTCGCAAGACGCACGTCAATACGGCACTACGCCACATCGTGAGGCATCGGAGGTCATCCACGACCGGCTTGATCTTACTCGTGGCCCCGTTCTCTCAGAACTCATGTACGGTCACGAGTCCACAAAGTTCACCCTACCATTTGGCGTACGCGCCGCCGTCGATGGCAGTAAGGGGCTTGTCCGACTCACTGAAGCTGCTGTGGAATAGCCTCTACAACATCATTCATAAGCTGCAGCGGCATTGGCATCAACTCTGCTATACGCTGAGAATAGTGCGCATCGGAAAGAAGTGATCCATACCCAGTAACCACTATTGAGCCGCTCGAAACAAGTGATGTGCAAAGAAGCGCAAGTTCTCGGGCACCGTGGTCTCGAATCTGCTGTGCTACCTGATCACCTTCCAACGCGTAGGTCAATACGGCAGCGCCAATGCGCGAAATAGTTTGAAGTTGAGCTCCACGAAGTGCTTGGCGCACTTCGTCGGGAAAGTCGGCATCAACCCGCAGATAGTTAGCTACTGGACGAATGAGAAGTGTTGCAGGCCCCCTTCCATCGAGCATGCGTGCTACTGCTGTACAGGCCTGACGTCCAAGCCACATACCCGAACCGGCATCGTCAACAGTTGATCCCCACCCCCCTGATCGATGCAGTGTTTTCTGTGGATCGCGATAGAGCGCTATCGAGCCCGTGCCGGCGATCAGCGCTACACCTTCAGCTGAGCCGTAGGCTGCAAAGTGAACTAGCTCGACGTCGCTCATCACAACAAGCTGGGTTGCATGAACTCCAACGTACATTGACCACGACTCCTTGAATGCGGCCATGTAGGCATGTCGTTCACGCGGAGTCCAAACTCCAGCCATACCAATGATCACAACATCAAGTCCGTCATGCTGGGAATCATCTCCAACGATGACAGTGGTCGCAAGAAAAGAGCCGACCATCCGACAGAGCTCGTCTGTCTGTTGGTCGGCTCGTGTGGGCCTTGCACTTGGGAGTAGCGTACGAGCTACAATCTGACCACGAATGGCAACACCAATATCGGTAGATGTTCCACCACCATCAATGATCAGCGCCCGCATTTATCCGGCCTTTGGCGGCTGCCATGATCCACGCTTCCACGACTGCAGCTCAAGCGTTACAGATCCGATATAAACCTTCATCTTGGCCTTGATCGGAACGCGGGCAGCATCATCGCTGAACCATCCTTCAAAGCCCCCTGTCAGACCATACACGCCTGTCCAGTTCGCTGTACCGTCAAAGTACGTTGTCATGATCGGGTAGTTCACAGCGTCGATATCCGTTGTTTGCTTTGTGCCGCGGAAGTTGATAACAGTTGTAGCTGTGTCACCCATGATCACAGTTGGCAACTTGATCGACTTCTTCGAGCCTACCAACGTGCGCGCTGCGTAGAGCAGCGAGCTGCCGTCATTGCAATACTTCTTGATGCCAATCTCTTTCTTCTTGAGCAGCTTCTTATCACGATAGGTTTCCATCGTCAAGTTCATCTTGCTGTAGTCGAAGAGATACTGATCGAACTCCCACAGATTTTCGTCGATCTGCGTTGATGCATTGAAGTTGTAACTGTATGTCGCCGTTGAGTCCATCCATGATTGATAGATGGAATGCAGCGACACAAATGGAATGTTCGGATTCGAATTGATAAAGACCTTTACCTTTATCGCCTTCTTTCCTTCAAATGTCGTGTAAGGCTCCGTCAATGAACGCACAGTTCCAAGTGTGATGCCTGCATAGGATACACGATAGGTAAGGTCTTCGCCCGGATAGATAAAGCTTTGGGCAAACGACGTTGTCACTACGAGCAAGCCCATAAACAGGCTTGCAAGCATTCGCTGAATAGTCATCTCTGAAGTTCGGTAAAATTGAGTAAACGATTGTTATTGAGTCGGGCGTATCAACGCAGCTTTGAAATGCGAGCAGCTTCAGGGAAAAGCGTCAATGCCTTTTTGACCTGTTTGTCTTTGGCTAGCATGACTGCTGTGTAGCCATTATTGTTGAAGACCGAGCGTCCGATGTAGGCCTTGACGATGAGCTTTATATAGTCAGCATCTTGCGTGTATTCATTGTCCTTCCACTCGACGTTCTTCGCTTTTGCAAGGGTCTGCATGATCTCGACGTCTGACTGGTTGATGGTGAAATCGCGAAGGAATCTCGTGATATCGCTGCCGTATTGAGCGCGAATGTCTTTTCCGCGGGCACGCATCACGTTGTCGGCTGTTTCCCAAAAGAGGTTCTTTGCACGCAGATTACGCGCAAGGAAGCCGATCGTGTCTTGTTTAACGATGTAGTCTGGCGTGACACCGCCGCCACCGTAGACCGTGCGACCAGATGCTGTCTTGAATTTTGGACGCTTATTCGTAGAGTCATCGGCGTTGTGATCGATGTTATCCCCTTCTTCTCCCTCTTCACGTCCTTCACCACCGTAGTACTTGGCCTTGTCCTGATACGGACGCTGGATCAGACGTCCACTTGGGGTATAGTAGCGGGAAATTGTCAACCGGAATGCCGATCCATCTCCAAGCGGGTATTGGCGCTGCACAAGCCCCTTACCAAAAGAGGTTTCGCCAACAACGAGTCCGCGGTCGAGATCTTGAACTGCGCCAGAAACAATTTCGCTAGCTGATGCTGATCCGCCGTTGATGAGGACGATCAGCGGAATGTTCTCGAGAGCGCCACCTTCAGTGGACCAGAAGTCTTCGTCAAACTCTGGACGACGGCCCTTGGTATAGACAAGCTTCTTACCTGCAGGAATGATCTCATCTGCAATGCGGAAGGCTTGGTCGAGGTAACCACCCGGGTTGTAACGCAAGTCAAGTAGTAGCTTCTTCATGCCTTGTGAACGCAGGTTCTCAACAGCACGCATGAGCTCGTCGTGCGTCGTGGCACTAAAGCGGTTTGCTGTGACATAGCCTACATCGGTACCGTCGATCATGAACGACGCGTCGACAGAGTTCATCGGAATCTTGTCGCGTGTTACATCGAACACAAGTAGATCCTTCTCACCAAATCGCTTGATGTGAAGCTTCACAACTGTACCCTTCGGTCCACGCAGCTTCTTTGGTACTGTCTCACGTGTAAGCTTGATCGCCGTTGTATCGTTGATCTTTACAATCTTATCGCCTGCGAGAATGCCAAGCGCTTCGCTCGGGCCACCCACGATTGGCGACACCACAGTAATTGTATCATTGACAATGTCGAACTCAACGCCGATGCCATCGAATGAGCCACGGAACTCTTCTTCCACCTTCTGCATGTCTTTAGCAGTGATGTATACCGAATGGGGATCCAGCTCATCAAGCATGCCCTTAATAGCAGCTTCCGTGAGTTTCTGCGTATCAACGTCCTCGACGTAGTTCTTGACAGCCATTGAAAGCACGTCAGAGAATTTCCGTGTTTGATCCATGACGGAATCGCCAGAGATCACCGGTTGGGCAAAGAAGCCAATACCAATGCCAACTCCAATGAGGACGGTGGCCAGGATATAGAAGCGATACGGGGTTGTATTCATACGTGTTTACAGTTGTAACGGGCCCAAAACTACGCAATCGGCGCTGGGAAATAGACGAAGAGGACTGGTATCGAGTCTAACGGACAACTACAATCGGCACGATCTGAACCTGCCCCGTATTGACGACACAGGCATACGAACCCGCCGGGACAGCCGATAAATCAAGCTGCAGAGCCTGAGCCGGCTCGCCAACCCATGAGTGACTCAGCACGATCGATCCCGTAATGTCCACCAGCTGCAATGTGCAGGAGGAAAGGGGCTCTCCAAAGCTGATAACTACTTGGTCGGTAGCGGGTTGCGGCGATACCATCAATGCGCCGATCTTTCGTGAGATCGACCCAATGGGCACATCACACCTGCTCAGGCCTTCATACTTCTGGCCCTTACTGCGTCCCTGTAGGATCAATGTTCGAACGAGACATGACTGCCGGAATTCCAGCGTGTCACGAACGTACCGAATCGAATCGGCAGTTGTCGGCGAATAGCATACCACGAGGCTTGCAGAACCATCAACTGGATCCATTCGTAGGGTAAACTGCGACTGCGGCAATGAAAAGATCGTGTTTTGACGCAGGAAGATATACGGGAATGCAAGACCGCGTATGCCAACATTCTCTAGTTCGAGCGTATCACACCAAACTTCGCCGATTGTGCGAATGCCAATGTCATAGGTCTGGCGTACATCAAAGCTGCCGTTGATCGACATAGCAAAGCCAGGAATGGTGTCGATTCGGCGCGTGACATTTCCAGCAGAATCGATTGCCTCAAAGCCATAGATAGCATCGCGATAGACGTCAAAGATCTCGACGTCGTAACGACGATCGATGATCGTAGAATCTGTTAGCGTAACGCGGCAATTCACAAGCAGCGAATCAAGAATACGTGCACGTTCGAGTCCAAGGTCCGAGCCAACCTCATCGGAGACCAGGACGGTAAACTTCGGGTTACACGAATCCCGATCATCAAGGATCTTGGGTCCGTCTCGGTCTGAGCGCTCTTCAACAATCAGATTCAGCACAGTACGATCAGAACACGAATCGCTGACAAGAACGGGTCCTTCGAAGATCTTTTGCTCGACACCCTCGTGACAGTATTGAATCTTCACTCGTTCGCCCGGCTGAAGCGTAAGGGGCAGCGCCGGACCGCCCAAGTTCATCGTACCCGGCAGCGTGATCTTCGTGATCGTCTGTGGGTACTTCCCATAGTTCTCCAGCTCGATTGAATCGCATTTGGTCCTGCCAATCGGCACTACGTAGTTCCGCGTCTGTGTCTTCGAGGTGTCGTCACGATGCGACACAGGAGCAACAGTGAATCCGGGTATATCAACGGTGAATTGTGACTTCTGCTCAACAAAATCTTTGATCTCAACGATGGCACTACCATCGAGGTACTTGTTCCTCAAGGATATCTTGATCGGCAGGGTGGCTTGCGGTGGACTAAACGACCCAACGGTATAGGTCGTATTCATCTCCGGCGTTGAGATAACGTTGTACGTCTGAAGTCGAGAGTCACCGATCACAGAGTCGGTCATCACCCCATCAAACTCGTAGCAACGAACGCTTCCTACAAGTCTTGGAGGATACACATCAAGTGGACGAAACGACATGCCCCCTATGTAGCCATACGAATTTGCATCGCCATAGCCGTAGACATAGATGCCAAAATTCGTATCGGCCTTGATCTCATGCACACCATCGCGCATTGGCAGACGCGCCCATGAATATGACGAAGTACCGATTGGAAGAAATCGTGTCTGGTCTACCGGAACACCATCAATGACAAGCGATCCAAGACTAGCAGTTGGGATAACAACATTAAGCCACTGCTCTAAGTATACCGAATCGATAGGTCGTATGCGGCCCCCTACAAAGTCATAGATGTAGGCCTGGATACTGATGAAACGGTATGAGCTCATGAACTGCTCTGCAGGGGGCACGAGCATCATCGCAGGGTCACCACGACGCGTGATATCGGTTCCACCACCAATACCAGCTGTCTTCTTGTACTGCACTGTGATAGATGGATTCGACGTTGTGATTACTGCTGCCTGTAGGAGCGGACGCTCCATCTGCTGGCCAGCCATGAGCATCTGCTGGAATTGCCCATCGATGAACACTTCAGTTGAATCAAACCCCGCGATAACCCGATAGATATCTGTACCGATGTTCACTTCATTGCTGGAACGTGCGAATGGAGTCACATAAGCGCTCTTACCCCATGTACGTATGGGCGTCATCTGCTCAATCAGACAGTCGCGGGACCCAAGGTTCTGAACTTCCTGGATCGGAACAACGGCCCTCTGCTGTCCACCAAACACGGCAACTGGCTTGTTTGAGCGTACGAACGAACCCGACAGATCATTATTCGCCCCTTTGCGGGGATCGGCCTGCACGAGATAGCTTTCACCACGATCGAGGATGATCGTTGTCGGCTTCGGAGCTTGGATCTTGACAGTTGGCACAGACGGCGTGATGGTTACGATCGTACTGTCTTCCGTTGCCACAACAACAAACTGGGAAGGTGTCGATGTCCCGGTAGGAATGCCGCCACTTAAGCGTGCATCGGAGTTGTAGGCAACAACCATATAGTCGTCGGCAAGGGCATCCGTCGGCAATACCATGAACGCTTCACTTGTCAATACGGCCTGATTAAGGGCGTAGACGGTAACATCGTCCTCTGCCTCAACATGGACGCTTTGCAATGCGACAGTCTCGTTCTGAGAAGAGACATAGTTGAGATTACCGCTACCGCTGGCATTGATACCACGGAGCTCAATGTTTTGATAGAATTTCGACAGACTTACGATGTTTCGTACATCAGTGATGTTAAACGTATCTACGATGGTCGAACCATCATTCCTTCGCCAAGTAACTTTGCCGCGCGTTGGACGTTCAGCGCCGATATAGACATAGAGCTGATGTTCGCGTTGCAGTAGAGGGTCCGATGCGATGCTGTTTTCCTCATTGTGCCAGTTGGGCATGAAGCTCAACCAAAAGTCTCGCCCCTTGCTGTCGGGATAGACCTGCGCCGAGGCTACAGAGCCAGCGACCACCAGCATGATCAAGTGCAGTATTTGGACCAGCTGTTTTTTCATAACGTCACACTACCCTTCTCGAAACCATCGGCATCATAGACTGTCATCGTAAGGCTACGGTTCGTCATCTGTATACGCGCGAACCCGCCGCCCGAGTATGCGAAAACACTATGCTGGCCCCGCGAAGTTTCACGGCTTCCGCTGCCGGCGCCAGAAACAAGACACGTAAACCTATCCTGCGGATTGCGAATCACCTGCATATCATGTTCATGTCCGCAGCAGTATAGCGCCACTTGATGCTTGTCGAGGATGGGCTTAACATGCTTCAAGAGGTGTTCCTGGTCCTTGTAATGTCCATAACTACGTATAGGATGATGTCCGGCAACGATTCGCACACCAGGTTTGGCCTGCGCCAGGGTTTGATCAAGCCATGTAAGCTGTTGTCGCCACCCGTCCTTCGTCTGCATAATCGGTGTAGTATCAAGAGCCACGACAGTCAATTTGGTTACAGCATCAGCATCAAACTCCTGCACCCATGTTCTGCCGGGCATATGCCAACGAGGATTGACCCGACCGTAGGCGACCTGTGCATCGACATCTCCACGGTGGTCGTGATTACCCAGAATCGACCACCAAGGAAGGTCTAGTCCTTGATAGATCTGTTCGTACTTGGACTTCCATTGTGGGTCATCAACCGTCTTGACGCCATCAGGATAGATGTTGTCGCCAGTGCTCAATACAAATCGAGCGCCGGTTGCTTTTGCTACGGAGATCATGCCCTTCGCCACGCGCTTCTGTAGCGAGCCGCCTGTACCCCAATCCCCTACAACGAGAAAGGAATATGGCTGGTCGAGCACGGTGGCAATCGAGCCAAGTGGACGCAGTGCAAGGGCACTCGTCAGAGAAATAAGTAGTTGGCGCCTGTTCATCGTCTGCCAAAGTACGATATTCGCACCGTGCGTAAACTCACCCACGACGAACTTGTTGCCATCCGGGCATCTCCGGAACAAGCGGCCCAGATCCCAAGGCACCCTATTGCCTTGGTGGTGCACGATATTCGCAGCCTCTACAACGTGGGGTCACTGTTCCGAACGTCTGATGCGTTTGCTGTGGCGGTGGTCGTTCTGTGTGGGTTTACCCCATCGCCCCCGCGTCCGGAAATTGCCAAAACAGCCCTCGGGGCCGACAGCGTTGTGCCCTACGTCTGGTTCCCGGATATCAATCAGGCTCTCGCCCACCTGACGCAAGAAGGGTACCATATCTGGGCCGCCGAGATCACAACAAACTCTTCCAAAGCAACGGACCTAACACGTGAGAACTTTCCACTTGCCCTTGTTTTAGGCAACGAACTCACAGGCGTACCCAACGAGGTTCTCGACCGATGCGAGGGCTCACTCGAGATACCGATGTATGGCACGAAGCATTCGCTGAATGTTGCCGTTGCCGCAGGAATTCTTCTGTCATCTATTGTAGACCGTTATAGGCAACTCGCATGATCACCGTCGCTGTACCGACACTCGAACTGGCACAACCGCTCATCGAAAACATTGAACAGGCTGCTCAGGCAAGGGGCTGGCAGATCCGCCGGGCCACGCTTGATGAGTGCGGAGACCTGCTGAAGTCCAATATGGTCGACATTGCACTTACGTCTCCGTATGGCTACGGCAAAGGGGTTGCGGCCGTGGATTACCGCATCATTCCATCGACCTGCGTTGCACTGGAAGACTACACCAATAGCTACGGCATTTCATTTCCGCCGCACAGCAAGGGTCTCTCACGTGCATACTCACCTGAGCCAACAGCGTTTTCAACGATCATTGGACGCTTGATCATGGCGGAGAAGTTCGATGTTGCTCTCGAACTCGTTTCTACGGCTGACCATGCAGACTGTGTTATTGGACCTGTTGTGGGTGGCGAGCCCCCTGCCATGGACCTCGGAGAAGAATGGTTCGACATTGTTGAGTCGCCCCTTCCCATGGCCCTGTGGGTGGTTCGTGTAGACACCGAGGCTACCAACGTAGAGACATTTGTAAGCGAGTGTGCAAATCAACAGCTCCTTCATGCCCACGTGAGTGAACTCGTCCCACTGAGCGCAGACCATATGCCCCGCGAAGGCAAGATTCTCTATCGATGGTCATCTGACGTTGAGGAAGGTCTTTCGGCTGCGCTACATACGATGTTCTACCACCAACTCTTGCGCGAGCTCCCTGCGATCAAGCTCTACGGCAAAGACTAAGCGAAGTCGAGTATCTTTGTATCACTTAACCTCACTGGAGATACTTCGATGCAGATCTACGTAGACAGCGCAAACATTAAAGAAATTCAACATGCCGCCTCGATGGGCTTCATCAGTGGTGTAACCACGAATCCATCGCTCTTGGCGAAAGAAGATCCATCGACCGACATTCGCGAACTCATCAAGAGCATCCACAGTACCGTCGGTGGCCATACAAGCGTTGAGGTCATCAGCACAGACACTGATGGCATGTTGCGCGAGGCAGACGAGATCTTGTCATGGTTCCCGGAAGCAACAATCAAGATCCCATTCATTCCAGCCGGCCTGACAGCTGTCCGTAAACTCTCCGATCAGAATATTCCAACAAACGTCACGCTGCTCTTTACAGCGAACCAAGCCCTGATTGCATCCAACGCCGGTGCAACCTATGTGAGCTTGTTCATGGGCCGTCTGGATGACATCGGAACTGACAGCTTGATCGCCCTGCAGGACACCTGCGAGATCTGGGATGCTCAAGGACTTGAGTCAATGATCATTGCGGCATCGATTCGCACACCGATTCACATGTTGGAATGCGCTAAAGCTGGTGCACACATTGCCACAGTCCCGTACAAAGTGATCATGCAGTCGATGAAGCATCCGCTGACCGACGCAGGACTCGATGCATTCCTCAAGGATGCAACTAAGATCAAGATGTAAGTGTTCTCCCCTGCATGAAAAACAGCATCTGCATTCTGTTGGTCATGCTTGCCATGACGCTTCTGCATGTGGCCGCCGAGAACACATCGGTTGGTAAGCGTGCGATAGAGTTCGACCTCACAGACCAGTTCGAACGCGAATGGTCGTGGAAACAACACTGGAAAGGCAAGGCCACCATCCTTGTCCTGAGTGATTGGAAGGGTAGCGACTATACGCCAACATGGACCACGCCATTGACGGCTAGGCTCAAAGACCGTGTCAAATTCGTTGCGCTTGCCGACGTATCCCTTGCGCCCGGTTTCCTGAAAGGCTATCTGCGCTCGCGCTTTCGTGATGCGTACGACACGCCAATCCTGCTGGACTGGGATGGTGACGTCTTCGAACACTATTCGTTCGAGTCGGGCGTTCCCAACGTGATCTTTATTGATGCTCAGGGTGTCGTTCGTCTGCATGTATGGGGCAAGGGTTCCGCTGATCAGGCGAATGCCTTTGCGACCAATGTTGAGAAGCTCTTATCACCACGCTAGGATGGTTGTTGGTCTATGCCTGCCTACGTAGACAAAACAGCAAAGCAAGCTGAGATCGTTAAGCATGCAGCCGACGTCTTTTCGCAGACAGGCTATCACGCATCGAAGATCCAAGACATTGCAACTGCGGCCGGCATCGGCAAGGGCACTATCTACGAATACTTTCGGACGAAGGAACAGCTGTTCCTTGCTGTCTATGATGCATGGATGAGCGAGTTCGAGCAGATCGTCCAATCGCGAGTCGAAGCAGAGGAGGACGCACTGTCCAAAATCGATGCGATTCGTGACAGTGCGGTGGAATTTTATGAGTCGCGCGCTGGGCAGGCCCCCTTGCTCTTGGAGTTTTGGGCCCATGCGTTACGCACAGACAATCCCGCTTTTCTCGAGCGCATCAATCAAACACGCAGTTTTCTACGATCACTTGGGATGAAGCTTACCAAAGAGCTGGTGAACTCCGAGTGGTTCCGCGACGTCGACGAAGAGGCATTCGCAACGCTCGAAACGGGCATTAGTGATGGAATCTTTCTTGCTTGGGTCCTAGATGGACGCAGCTTCCCATTGAGTAAGGCCTTTACATTCCGTCAGAGCTTGATTGGCCTAGGACTTCTCAATGATGATGCACGTGCGCTCCTTACTCCAAAGCTTGGCTCG
The DNA here is from genome assembly GCA_964484755.1 of uncultured Melioribacter sp. Taxonomy (GTDB): domain Bacteria; phylum Bacteroidota; class Ignavibacteria; order Kapaibacteriales; family Kapaibacteriaceae; genus UBA10438. The sequence continues at coordinate 13,965 of CAZAGH010000019.1, forward strand.
AAGTTGAAGCGCGGCTTTTGATCATAGACCAAGTGCGAGTTGAAACAACAGTACGCCAATTAACATGCGGCGAACTACCGTGCGTGTGCGCTCCGTAATGTTTGCTTGTTCATATCGATGAACACCGAAGGTAACAGCAAGCGTGGCCAACAGGACGATTGCCAGTGCACCGAGGGCCGACCCCATTGACATTGATTTGAGCTGTCCGCGAGCAACACCATCCCACCAGGGTGTTCCAAAGAGTATCACGATGTGAATAACGTAGATGTAGAGTCCCTTCTTACCGAACAAGACATACACGTTTCTCCAAGCCCACGAGTACCTGAGTAGAACCACACACACGGCTATGAAGGCAAGGGCCACTGCAGAGCGGGCCACAACGAGGAATTCGCTGTTTGATGACGAGAGATAGTGCCAGTGCACACCCCGTGCCATGAGTGTCTGCTGTATCGCGTATAGAAGAATTGCCGACGGCAATGCAAAACGAAACCCAACACGCATAAGCCATCTGCCGCGCTGTTCTTCATGGACTTCGGCCAGATACGTTCCGAGGACTACGCCAACGAATAGGTAGGCAGATATTGGGAACAATGGAAAGAGCGATCCATACTTCATCGTCAGGTACGGACGCAACCACATCGGAAGATGTTCATGCATGATGGACATATGCATGATCGGTGAAAGCGCCAGGATCGCGAGAATTGTTATCAGCGCGCGCCTTCTCATCGAGAGCACAGATGATGACCTCTCCATGATGATCACAAATGCGATCAGCGTAACACCAATTAGCTGAAGGATGTTTACGCCCAGTACTTGCGTCCACCCTTCGGTTGTTACATAGGGCAAATCAATAAGTCGTCTCCCTGGCAAGACAAGCAGGTATCCGATGGCGATCAACAGCACGCCCATACGGATACGACGCTGAATGATGTCTTGTCGGATGTAGCCGTCTGGACCGCGCTTCGCAGCGAACACGTGCGATGCTCCGGAGACAAGCAAGAAGACGGGAGCAGTAAGCCCCCTGACCCAATTCCAGACATGCCAAAACCATGTGTCTGCATGTGTCACACTATCCGGGAGCACTGCATCAAGCACATGCCCCTGCACCATCAGTAGCATAGCTACAAATCGTGCAAGGTCAAGAGCATACATTCGTTGTGCAGACATCATTCAAAGATCGCACAACTCCGTGAGACAATGGAACTGCAACACATGGCCGTATGTTTGCCGTCTAGGTAACTGCACAACCTGGAAGGCACATTGTGAAAATCGTTGTTATTGGAAGTGGCTTTGGCGGCCTGACTGCCGCAATTCGTCTGCGCGCAAAGGGATACGACGTAGAGATCGTCGAGAAGCGCGACAAGCCCGGCGGTCGCGCGTATGTGTACGAGCAAGATGGCTTTGTCTTTGATGGTGGACCAACCATCATCACTGCACCATGGCTCATACACGAGCTCTTCGAGCTGTGCGGCAAGCGCACTGATGACTACGTCAAAATCGTACCGATCGACCCCTTCTATAACGTCCGCTTCCAAGACGGTACGGTCTTTCGCTACAATGGCAAACGTGAAGAGGTTATCGAGCAGATCAAGTCATTCAACCCTGCGGATGTGAAGGGCTATGAGCGTTTCTATGAGAAGACGGCTGCTATCTTCAAGGCTGGCTTTAATCTGATCGATCAGCCGTTCACAAAGCTCACCGACATGCTAAAGGTTCTGCCAGACTTGATTCGTCTGCGCTCTGATCGCAGTGTTGCTGCTTTTGTGAATTCACACATCAAAGATCCACGACTACGTCAGGTGTTCTCGTTTCACCCACTTCTTGTTGGTGGGAATCCATTCCAGACTACAAGCATCTATGCACTAATCCACAAGCTTGAACAAGAATGGGGCGTATGGTTCGCGATGGGTGGTACGGGTGCACTTGTCAAGGCGCTAGTGATGCTTTTCACCGACATTGGTGGCACAATTCGCTACAATAGCGAAGTCGACACCATGCTTATCGACGATGCAACAGGCACTCCAGTTGTCAACGGTGTGCGTTTGAAGAGTGGCGAAGTTCTCCATGCAGACCGCGTGGTCTGCAACGCAGACGTAGCGCAGGCCTATCTTTCTCTTGTGCCCGCAAAGTATCGCAAGAAGAACACCAACAAGAAGATCGCCAAGACACGGTACTCGATGTCGTTGTTCGTGATGTACTTCGGAACTGACAAGAAGTATGAAGACATTGCGCATCATGAAATCCTGATGGGGCCTCGATACAAAGAGCTCGTCGAAGACATCTTCACCAAGAAGCACCTTGCCGACGACTTCTCACTCTATTTGCATCGACCAACGGCAACAGATCCGTCGCTTGCCCCTGCAGGCTGTGACTCATGGTACGTGCTGTCGCCTGTTCCGCATTTGGCTTCAGGTACAGATTGGTCTACAATGCAGAAGACATACCGCGACCGCATCGTTAATGAGCTTGAGAAGCGCTATATGCCAGGCTTGAGCAAGCATATCGTGACCGAGCATATCATCGATCCTGTGCACTTCCGTGACGAGCTTAACTCTTACCTCGGAAGCGCTTTCTCGGTTGAACCAATTCTCTTCCAGAGCGCATGGTGGCGTCCGCACAACAAGAGTGAAGATGTAGAAGGACTCTACTTCGTAGGGGCAGGAACGCACCCGGGTGCTGGACTTCCAGGTGTGATGAGTAGCGGTACGATTGCCTCACGGATGATTGCAGAGTTCTAACAAACGCTGCAAGCCCCTTACTCTTCCCAGAGCACTCCGAAGACGAGCCACGATACAACCGTGACTATGCCGGTGTGTGCAATCATGAAGGACACATCGCCCCAGGCATCTGCAAGGGTTAGGCCTGCAAGCGCTATCAGTGTTGCTTGGATGCCAGGCATCACAAGTGGTAGCAAGAGCGGGAATGAAAGCACCGGCAGCAAGGCGTTACGCGTGCCTGCCTTTGCGACGATGGCCGATGTAATCGTAACGACGGATGCCAAGCCAAAGCTGCCTAAGACAACGATCGCAAACAGGAGCAAGAGCGACCCTACCTGAACCAGAGGCATCAGGATCAGCAGGAGTAGGATCAAAGCAAGATTCGAAAGAATCGAGAACAGGACATTCCCTGCCAGCTTGCCCCAGTAGATTGATGATGTTGGAGCGCTTAGGCGCAGATAAAGCGATGTTCCTCGCTCTTCCTCACTCATAAAGCTGCGGCCGAGTCCGCTCATGGCCGTGAAGAACATGAGAATCCAAATCACTCCGGCCACGATGGGTCTGCCAAGGGGCTCTTCTGCCGTCGAATAGGCCAGAAGAGAAACAACAGTCACAACGAACAACGCAAGGGTTGTGATGCCATAGCGTGTACGCACCTCGCTCTGAAGGTCCTTGCGAAACACCGCTATCCAACGCTGCGTGGTCATGGGCAGATCACAGACGGTAGCGGAATCCTACCCCAACACCAAGTGACTGGAGCGTCCACGGTCCGCTGGTGGCGATGTCACCCAGCGTCTTGTGGTATTGCATCTCTGCAGATACTGAAATGCGATAGGAAACAGGATACAAGAACCCAGTGGTACCGTACCATGACAGAAAGCTCGTCTGCAGCTCATTGATTGCTGCGGGTTCGATCGTGGATGACCTACTTCCATCGGCATAGGTCCAGCTAGACGGACGCAGGATCGTGCGTTGCGTTGTTGATGCTGCCGAAAGGTTTATGGACATGCGCAAACCAGTTCCAACATAGAAATACTTCAATGGGAACCACTCTAGTCCGAGAGCCAGATCGAGATATGTCAAAGAGAGATCAGCCTGTGTTGCCTGCTGATACTGCGTAAAGCGAGCTGATGACGTATCAAAGACGGTACTCATGGACGTATCTGCTGCAAGCACGCTACCACCAACATTTGAAACGCCGACGGAGCCGGTAAAGATCATACCACCGAGTGCACGCCATCCGACCATTGCCCCGCCGCCATAATTGGTGCCGATGGCCGCCGCGTTAAATTTCTGCTGTGCAGATGGTACCGATGCAAGCGCAGTGGTCAGGTCGTGGGCCGAAGATCCCAGTGTGGTATAGGCCCCTACCATCCACGCTCCACCTTCCTGACATTCAGGGTTGTTTCCTACCGAGAGAATGTAGGCTACCTTGTTGGTGGTGTTATCATACAATTGGCAGACCGTATACTCTTGGGCATTACCAGCTGCATCCATGGCGCGGAACACAACCTTGGAAGATCCAGCACCGCCGGAGCGCTTGATCACGATCGTAGCCTGTGGAACACCCTCATCGATTGTTGGGATGTTAACGTCTACCCCCGACGATGATATCAACATGACGCTCTTGAGACCACGGTCGCGCTCACGATCGTCACGGAACGTAATGGCATATCCATCGCGCACGGTTTTACCATCTGCTGTAGGGGGCTCTTCATCTTTAAAGGATGTAGCCTCATAGAACGACTGTCCAGCCATGTTCCCGTATGCATCGTAGGCAGCCTTGTCAAAACCAAAGCCATAGGAGTAGAGTCCGAACGGAGCATCCCCACGAATCATGTGCGAGCCAAACGGAACCTGAACCTGCGCAATGGCATATCGGCTCTCACCAAGCGGTACGAACAGACTTGAGTCAATTGGACGTCCGTTCAAACGAATCTTGCTTGCCGTTGCTCGCGGAGAGACCACGTTGATGTAGTGATGCCAATCGCCATTGATAGGTGTGGCAAAACGATACTGATTCATGAACTGCTGTGTCGGGCTCACAAGGATCATCATCGGATCCCCAACGCTATCGCCGTTCTTGAAACCTTGGGCAAACTGAGCTACGAGAATCGGCCTGTCTGCTGTGAGCTGTACGTGACGTGTTGCATTGAGGTTCTCGTAATGTTCACCTGCGCGCAGTGTTGCAACCACACGAGAATCCTCGAACACCTTAGTGCTGTCATAGGCTGCTATGACACGGTAGGTGTACTTAGAACGCTCCTTGAGCATCCCCACATAGTAATGCTTGCCCCATGCCGCCATCGGAGGCAACTGCTCGATAAGGTGGTTACATGCTTCGACCTTCGGAGGAATGTATGCACAGGCATGACCACTGAAGACAGCGATTTTCTTGTTGGACTTTACATGCGTTCCGGTCATATCGCACGTCCCGACGGCTTCCCATCGGGCAGATACAGTATAGACGTCTCCTTTACGCAGGCGAACGTTATACGGCACACCCGGTGGACGTCCCATTGAGGTTGTAACCCGCGGTGTGATGGTTACCTCGGTATCATCTTCCGTTGCGATGATGGAAAGGCCAGAGAGCATTTCCGGCGAGACCTGGATCTTAGAATATCCTACGGCGCGGTACTCGGTACCTAAGACTGTTGTCGGTAGGCCCAGAAAGGTATCTGTGGTTTGATACCGACTGCTGAGGCCGTAGACGCCAATTTCAACATCTGATGTAATGTGGACAGCAAGGCGCTCGGGAGATTCGACGCTGCGCAGCTGGGCCATCGCAGGAATCTGAACATTAACGACCGTGTTGGCCTTGACGGTTATCGTGTTGTCGTACTCGATGCCTTCAATCTGGATGCGGACCTTTGCATCATAGCTACTTGTAACAAAGAGCTGTAAGCGCAAGCCCCCTTGCCGGCCAGCCTGGTCGTTCTTTCCGGCCTCTCGGAAGTTCTTCATGAAACACAGCCAGAACTCACGTCCTTCGGAGTTCATGCCTGTTGGATACTGCTGCGCCCATAGAGAGGTGGACAGCACGAGGAGGAACATACTCACGAGTAGCGTTCTCATCGCATCACCGCCATTCCGTGGTATACGGTCGCTTCTCGCGTGATGAGCTCGACGATGTATCTACCCGAGCCGATGTCCGACTCCAGAAAAATCATGGCAAACTCATTCTCTCCAGCACGAGCCTGAACATCAGTAAATGATTTTACCAGCTTGCCCTGGATTGTCCGAACATTGATCGTCACAGCTTGATCGCTGGAAACACTGTAGGAAAGACGTGTTGTCGTGTTAAATGGATTTGGATAGTTCCCTGTGATGGCAACTGGCGCAATATGTCCTCCCAGTTGTGCATCTTCCTTGACGACAACACAAACATTGCCGTTCACCGAAAGGGGCGCACCATCAAGTTCCAGAGCTACGATCTCTAACGTGCCCTCGGCATCGGCGCTATAAACACCCTCGAGGATAATCGCAAAAAGTGTATCGTGAACTCCCGCCCCTCCAGAACCGCATGAAACATCAATTGTAGCCACGCTACGGTCGATCTGTTGACGTGTTACACCGAATGACGAACATGTTAGCGCGTATGACTGATCACCCTGAACATTGGCAATACGAGCAACACCGGGGGTGAATCGAATCGTTGCATTCAGTTGCCCAAGTTGAGGAAGTTTGCCGGCAACTGGTATACGCAATCTTTGTTGCGGACGAATGCGGATTGTATCAGGTAGGGTCACATCTGTAGCAGTTGCTGATGCAACTATACTCAGCATGACCATTAACAAGAAGTATGCACGTACCATAGAGCTCCAAATATACCCAAGCTATGGGTGCTAGAATTCCTGACTAACTATCACTTCGTAGCCACGCTCCTTGTTGCCCACCACAATCAGCGTGAAGTTGTTGCCAAGGGTGGCAAGCTGAACTGGTAATGTGTAGACCTTGCTACGTGTTGCCGTGTCGTAGAAGAAGAACGTGCCACGCCTGTCTTGCTGGGAAATGACCACATCAGACGCCGTTCCAGCTTGTACTCCTATGGCCAAGTGGTCACCATCTCCAGATATCGCAGGAATAGAGTCAACACAGACGGAAATCGAAGGAACATCACGCGTGGCATTGATGACCCGACGCTTCGTGTATCCTGATTGAGGAGTAAGGGGCAGGCTCGTGAACTGCAGAATCTGTGGAACACCAGCTACATCGGAATACACCGCAAGTGTACGGTAGCCTAACTTAATATCAAGGTTTGCCGCAACGGCATCAATGCTGCATCCCGATGCTGTAGGTACCACGGAGGATGTAATACTGTTTCCGTAGAACAACCTTCCTCCTGAAAGCATGTTGCCAAGCACTACGGCAGACGGCGACTGGTCGGCACGTCCATGCACCAACGTAACAAGCGATGCCTCTTCAAGGCTCGTTAGGCCCACTGATGCATCTTGTTGTTCAATGAGCACAAGGTCCAGTGTTCCATTACGTTCAGAGACCACAAGATCGTACGAAGCATCTGCACGAAGTGATGCCGTGGCAACGCGCAACACCCGGGTAGGTGTAGCTGAGGTTGTGACTGTTAGCGGAATCTGACCCGGCTCAAGAGCTACGGGCGCTGAGACCCGATCAAAGACGATGCTACGGGCAAGGGTGAGCCCCGTACTTATTCCACTTGGCGCTGATGCGGATGTTCGTGCACCGCTCGACACGGTGATCGAACCGACGGAGGCTGCAGCATGTACAACGCGGACAACGGCTTTACCAGAAGAGCTGAACGGACGCTGTATCGTTGGTGCGATCACGAGGGTTCCACGGCCAGCCGAATCAACAGCGTAGATGGTGAACCTACCACGCACGTCCAATGAGGTGCTGTCTGTGGCCGTGGCCCCTCCAGCAAACGTAGCTTGAATAACATCTGCGCGTTGCTGCTCACACGTGGCAACCTGGGCAATACTGCTGAGTTGGTATGACCCAAGGGATTGGGCTAGATCTTGGTTTGCAAGCGGCAGCGAAACGGACACAGCTTGTGATGAGATGTTTGCCACTCGTACATCTGCTGTGCGATTGAGAATTGTTGGAAAGGGGCGATCGGCATTCCTCGACAGATCAGTTTCCTCGATCACCGTAAAGCGGGGATCATCGGAAGTGGCTGTTCGATAGACCAGTATGCTGTAGGCCTTGCGTTCGCCAACTTGACACTCAAACGTACCAACGACCTTACTCACTCCTTCCCGCGTATCGATAATGGAAAACACGGCAATTCCCGGGAATACCTCACGGTATACAGAGGCCTGTCGGAATGCCACGGATGTCGGGAAGATGTTTGCACCGTTTGGACATCCCAAGCGCACATCGAAAACTCGGCCAGTATCCGGGATAAGATTTATCACGCGCACCTGCGCAAGCGGCAGGGTCGTAAGTGCAGCATTCGCATTAGTGATCATGATTGTATCGAACACGTCGGGATTCCCTTGCTTGGGGACGGCGTAGATCGAATAGACCGAGTTCTGTATGAATGGCACTCGACGAGGCGACTTGAACTCCTGCACCCCGTTGGACATGATCGAAATGAAACTCGAGTCGCCTGGTGAACGCACGGTGTCGGAGAACGATAACGACGCAACATCGGCAGACTCAAAACCTTGCTCTAGAACGAGTTTGCGTGGAGCACCATCAGTAATAACGTTGAACAGTCGGAGCAGAATCCGACGGCTACCAGGGGTCGGGTCAACGATGCTCATGTCCTCGCTGGCGCAACCGAGAAGCCCCATTGCAAGGGCTAGGATGCCCAACCATGTACGTAATTGGTGTCTTGATTTCATTTCAGCCCATGAACGTATGGCAAGTTGCGATATTTTTGCGTCCCACCTACGTTGAAAAAGCCCATCTCGTGGAAGAACGCCTCCATTCGATTCTTGACAGGTTTGCAGAGGTTGAGCAATCGCTCAACGACCCCTCGGTTGTCAACGATCCCAAACAGCTCCGTGATGCTTCACGTGAGTACAAGAGTTTATTGCCCGTCGTTAGTGCCGGGCGCAAGTACCTAGCTCTGCTGTCACAGATCCGAGAGAACCGCGCCATGATCGACGATCCGTCGACCGACCAGGAACTGCGCGATATGGCCTACGAGGACACACGGGCGTTAGAAGAGCAACGGCAGTTGCTCGAGGAAGAACTGACCGTTCTGCTCATCCCACGCGACCCCAACGACTTCAAGAACTGCATCATGGAGCTCCGTGCTGGTACGGGCGGCGACGAAGCAGCATTGTTCGTAGGTGATCTTTACCGCATGTATCAACGGTATTGCGAGCGTCGTGGCTGGACCACAGAATCGATCGACGTAACAGAGAGTGAGCGAGGTGGATACAAAGAGGTCACATTCCAAGTCAACGGCGATGAAGCGTATGGCGTGCTGAAGTACGAGAGCGGCGTACACCGCGTGCAACGTGTGCCTGAAACAGAATCCCAAGGACGTGTGCATACGTCTGCTGCAACGGTGGCCGTATTGCCAGAGGCTGAAGAAGTAGACGTGCAGATCAATGAGACCGACCTTCGCGTCGACATCTTTCGCTCAGGGGGCAAGGGAGGCCAAAACGTCAACAAAGTCGAGACCGCCGTTCGACTCGTTCACATCCCCACGGGTATCGTTGTCCAATGTCAGGACGAACGTTCACAGCTCAAGAACAAGGACAAGGCCATGAAGGTACTTCGTGCTCGGCTCTATGAACTTGAACTTGAAAAGCAGCAATCTGCAATTGCCGGTGCACGCAAGGACATGGTGCGCAGTGGCGACCGCTCTGAGAAGATTCGGACATATAACTGGCCCCAAAACAGGGTAACGGACCATCGCCTTGAGGGCGATGCGAAGAACCACCCCCTTCAATCTGTTGTTGACGGCGAACTCGATGCCATCATCACAGCCCTACGTGTTGCTGAACGCGGCACAACGTCATAAACCCGTAAACCGCATTATTTTCCCCCATGGCTATTCGCGAACGACTACAACAACGCTCGTTTACGTCGCCTCAGCAAGAGGCCATGTTGAGTGTCATGGTATGCTCAGATGTGCTTCTGCGTCTGATGGAAGAGCTCACTGCGCCCCATGGCATAACCTCTGCACAGTATAATGTGCTCCGTATTCTGCGAGGCGTACATCCTGAGGGGCATCCTCGACGTGAAATCATTCGACGCATGATCCAAGTTGCTCCTGATGTAACGCGCCTAATCGACCGACTCGAGAAACAAGACCTTGTTCGACGAGGCCGCAGCAGCGACGACAAGCGGCTGTCGATGACCTTTATCACAGACAAGGGGCTGGCACTACTTACCGACATACAGCCAGAACTGGATCATATGAACAATAGGCTATGGGCGAATATCTCTGAAGAAGAAGCACTTGCTTTAGCTAAACTTTGTGATAAATTGGCAGGGTCCGTCTAACAGATCATTCCAATCATTACGAGGTTCCAATGAATCTTCCTGCACATACTCTTGGACGACTTCTATTCTCACTGCCGCTGGTAGTGTTCGGAGCATTCCACTTTATCGCAGGCGATAAAATGGCAGGTGCAGTCCCTGCATGGGTTCCGGGCGGGATAATCTGGGTGTATATCACCGGATTTGCCATGATCGCCGCGCCAATTGCAATGCTTACTGGCAAGATGGCGAAGCTCGCTGGGCTCTTGACAGCACTCCTTATGCTTACATACGCGGTAACAGTGCAGTTACCTGGAGCAATGGCTGGTGATCAAATGGCAACGGTAGGATTCTTGAAGGACATCATGCTCTGTGGCGGCGCTCTCCTGATGGCCCACCTGAGTGAGAAGTAACGCACCAACAACGAAGAATTCTGAGATCACTCATCTCAGTCACACAACAATGCGGCCCCACAAGCGAAAGCCTGTGGGGCCGTTTGTTTCATGTACATCACATTTAGAGACGGATCACAAAGGAATGTTGCCGTGCTTCTTCCACGGGTTGCTGTCTTCCTTGGTACGTAGCAGACGAAGTGCAGTAATGAGCTCGCTGCGGGTTTGTTGAGGCTCGATGACATCATCAACGTACCCTCGCTCAGCCGCCTCATACGGATTGGCAAA
>CAZAGH010000019.1:24880-29063 GCA_964484755.1 uncultured Melioribacter sp.
TCACGGTTGCTCAATGGCAGGAAGGTCATGAGCTTACGAACGTTGAGTAGCGTCTCTACCTCGTTGTCGAACGCAAAGTGGGCTACACCGCTCACCGAGGCATGTGTTTCTGCACCACCAAGTTCCTCGAAGGTAACCTCTTCATGGGTTACCGTTTTCACAACATCCGGGCCCGTGACGAACATGTAGGATGTGCCCTTCGTCATGAATACGAAGTCTGTTAACGCTGGGGAGTAGACGGCGCCTCCGGCGCATGGACCAAGGATCACGCTGATTTGCGGCACAACGCCACTGGCCATGGTATTGCGCAGAAAGATATCGGCATAGCCACCGAGTGCTACAACGCCCTCTTGGATACGTGCGCCACCAGAGTCGTTGAGTCCGATCACCGGTGCGCCGATCTTCATCGCGAGGTCTTGAATCTTGCAGATCTTTTCTGCGTGCACTTCTCCAAGGGAACCACCGAAGGTGGTAAAGTCCTGCGAGAAGACACAGACTGTTCTTCCATGGATTGTGCCAGTTCCTGTAACAACGCCGTCTCCTAGTGGACGCTGCTGCTCGAGACCGAACTTTGTAGAACGGTGGCGGGCAAGCATATCCATCTCTTTGAACGACCCTTCATCGAGCAGCACTTCCAGACGCTCACGTGCAGTGAGTTTGCCCTTGGCATGCTGCGCATCAATACGGGCCTGGCCGCCCCCTAACAACGCCTGTTCTTTGAGCTTCCGAAGCTGTTCGATCTTTACGTCCACATTGTCCTCCTGATTCGACGGCTCGAAAATAGGCAGTAATTTGCCGTCCTATGTCACACCGCCTTGTCCTTATGCTCTCGGCCATCTTCATGATGTTTGCCGTTTTTGGTTTTGTCTTTGCCTACGGGGCCTTTGTTGGCGACAATGACGATATTGGCTGGGGCAACCTTTGGCTTGGCGTTACGATGATCACAACGTCGGCGCTTGTGCTACTCGTGGGACTTCAGCTCAAGAAGCGCGAGGATGCCAGGATGGACGGCGTGATCGCCGACCTGCTTGCTAAGGAATCGTGCATCGAGGCAACGCGCTTTGCGGAGTGTCTGAATATTTCTGTCGATGATGCACGCGACGTTCTCGATAAGCGTGCACGAGCCAACAACTGGCGTCGACTCGAGCTTGAGCAATACAACGCGAAGTACTTCGTGGCCTAACCTGATGATCGCGGGCCAAACGATCGGCGTCATCATCCCCGCTCTCAATGAGGAACAGTCCATTGGTTCTGTTCTCGAAGCCCTACCAGCTGCATTTGATGTTGTTGTCGTTGTCGATAATGGCTCCACGGATGCCACTGCGCGCATTGCTTCCAGCAAAGGGGCTCGTGTTGTCTACGAAATGGAGCGAGGATATGGTGCAGCATGCCTGCGCGGCATTACAGAGCTTGCGATCGACCCACCAGATATTGTCCTGTTTATGGATGCCGATGCAAGTGATCATCCGGATGATGCATTGCACGTAACCACACTCGTAGCCTCGGGCCAATGTGATTTCTGCATCGGAAGTCGTACCCGCGGAGATCATGAGCGTGGCTCGTTGACGCCCGTGCAACACTTTGGCAACTGGTTGTCGACAACACTCATACGATGGATCTGGAAAGCCCCCTACACCGATCTTGGTCCGCTACGTGCAATTCGTTACGCAACACTTTGCGCGTTGAACATGGAAGATCGCACTTGGGGGTGGACGATTGAGATGCAGATCAAAGCTGCGATGCACAATGTCCCAACTCTCGAGATCCCGGTTCGATACCGTGTTCGTATCGGCACCTCAAAAATTTCAGGTACGGTAATGGGATCCATCAAAGCCGGCACAAAGATCATTGCCACCATTGCCAAGTATGCACTTCGATAGATGTTAGCACTGCTCTGCATATCGATCGTTCTCTGCTGCGTCAATGTAGATTCGACATCTTGGTATGGACTCAGTGCGATCTGGGGTTTATGTCTCTGGCATATCTACCGGCAGGGCCTTGTCAACGAACCACGAGCACGCATGTACCTGCTCGTCACGTGGATTGCCTGCATCGCTGTACTATTCCCGCAAACAGATGTGTTCTCTGATGACGCCCATCGATATCGGTGGGATGGGTGGGTTGCAGCACATGATATCGATCCCTACGCTGCAGCACCTGTCGATACTACTCTCGCTCAGCTTGCACACAGAGCAGAGCACGTGCGCTATCCTGAGAGCATCAACAACAACACGCTCAAGACGATTTATCCTGCTGGTGCGCAGCATGTGTTTGCCCTGATCGTTCGACTCTTCGGAACACAAGCACTAGCATTCAAAGCCGGTTGGCTAGCTATATGTTGCGCGCTAATCACACTAACGCTCGTGCTACTTTGGCATTCACCACAGCTCGTGGTGATGTTTTTGCTGGTCCTGCTTTCGCCTATCTACCTTTTCCATGGCTTCATGGACATCCATGTAGATACGCTCATGGGGCTTGTGGTTATCGCCGGTGTAGCTCTCCGTGCACGGAGTCCACTATCTGGCGCTCTGAGTGCAGTGATGTTCGGGTTCGCTATTGCCCTGAAGTATCTACCTCTGATGCTACTTCCGGCAATGATGCGCACAGTAGGAGTAGCCAAAACTGTCCGGAGTTCGACGTACCTCTTTGTCGTGCTGAGCACCATTGCCATTGTGTACATCCCCTTCTATGGTTCCGATGTGCTAGGCAGTCTTGGTGTGTTTACTGCATCGTGGCAAGCCAACAGCCTACTGGCTTGGGCAGGCAACCTTGTGATGCTGCCACACACAACGCGTACTGTGCTTATGGGGCTAGCAGCACTGATGATGGCACTTGTGATCTATCGGTGGAGATCAGATCTTCTATGGGCATCCTCTCTATGCATTACCACATTGCTGGTCTTCTCGCCCGTTGTGCACCCTTGGTATCTGGCGCTCCCGCTTATGATGTGTGTTGCAGCACCTTCACGAAGCATTATCGTGTGGAGCATTACGGTCTGTACGTATGCATACACCTATACAAGCTACAAGGGCAATGGAGAGTGGTTTGAACACCCCATTGCCCTTGGTATCGAATTTGTTCCGTTAATGATTGCTTATGCAATCGATGTTATCCGTGGCCCCTTACTGCTTCGTGATCAGCATCGTATGGGTCTTGGTACCAGCGTTGATCGTTAGAGAGTAGACACCAGAGACGCCTTCGATGGAAAGGGGCTGGAGTTCCGTTGCCGAAGAGATACGAGCAACGATGCGACCAAGCATATCTGTCAGGACAACCTCTGCGCCTGCTGCACCTTGCAGAGTGACGTATCCAGTTGTCGGATTTGGATAGACACTAACCGTCGAGCCATCGATAAGGTCAACAACATCGGTTGTGCCAACAAGGAAGTTGTCCGACCAGCGGCTGCAGCCTGCTGTGTCACTGATACGAACACGGTAGAATCCGTCTCCTGCAATCTTGACCGTGCGTGATGTAGCTCCCTTGATCGGCTGACCTTCACGATACCACTGATAGTTTACGAGGTCTACAGAGCACGACAGCTCATCAGCATTGCGCGTAATCGTTGGAAGCTGAAGTCCTGGAGTAATCGTGATCGTTACAGTGTCTGTGTTCTTGATGCATTCATCGAATCCCTTGATACGACAGTACACTTGATACGTACCCTGCTTGAGCGCTGCAGTTGTAAAGCGATAGCCTGTAAGGTTCTGCTTTTCACCATTGAGATACCACTCATACATTGGATAGCCGAAACGAACTTCAAGTGTTGTGTCTTGGCCTTCGCAAAGCTTGAGTGTGTTGGTACGTGGACGCATCAGTGTGCTCGGACCGCATTCAAGAGCAGCAACGAAGGCATCAGTAAAACGATCACCATCAATTCGCTCCCCATCGACGATCATGTATGTATCGAATGTTCCGCTGATGTGCGGAACATTTTTGCCATCCACACCAACACCCGTTGCTTCATCATCGTATGGTCCGCCAAAGGCGCGGAGCCAATCAATCTCACCGTTGGAGAGAATGCGCATCACAATGCCGTCGGTTCCTCCATATGAATCTTCAGCGAACGAGCCGATAACTGTTGTGCTGTCATACGAGCCCCCTACGAACATATTGCCGTTGGCATCGGCAAAGACACAGGTTCCGACTTCGTTGAATGTACCGCCATAGTTCTTCAGAAGCTCAA
>CAZAGH010000020.1:0-28802 GCA_964484755.1 uncultured Melioribacter sp.
CTCCATCCTCGCTCTCCTGGCTCTTTTCGGCTGCGCTTCGCCAGCCCCTTTACCTGTTGTGGATGCTGTTGATCTGCAACGCTATGCCGGACGCTGGTATGTGTGGGCGCGATTTGATCACACCTTCGAGCGGGGCTGCTCGTGCTCTGTTGCAGAATACACCGTGATGTCCGACTATGTAAAAGTGATGAACTACTGTCTTGAAGGGGGCTCGTGGCGCACCATCGAGGGCAAGGCGTTTCCCGTAGAGGGCTCGAACAACGCGAAGCTCAAGGTGCAGTTTTTCTGGCCGTTCAAGGGCGACTATTACATCATCGCGCTCGATAGCTCCTATCAGCACGTGCTGGTTGGCGAACCAGGCCGCTCCTACCTCTGGATGATGTCGCGCACGCAGCAGGTGGATGAAACAGTGTATGCATTCCTTGTGCAGGAAGCCGAGTCAAAGGGCTTTGATACAAAGAAGCTTATGCGGACAACGTGTGCGAAGGCGCCGGAGCTGAAGTAGGTACAAGGTACAAGGTACAAGGTACGAGGTACGGGGTACGGGATTGTCTTTGCCGCGAAAGTGGGAAACCAAACTCTAACAATCGACTTAGAAATGGGCTTTGATCAGCTTGCAATTACTTAGTACTCTGAGTAAATTTGCTCACAGTAATGAGTAAAAAGCAAACCATCATCCGTCGAATTCAAGCCGAAGTTCTGCAGAAGCGGCTTGCAGAGCCGCGTCGGTTTATCCAAGTGGTAGCCGGACCGCGTCAGGTAGGTAAGACCACGATGGTTGATCAGGTTACTCATGAACTATCTCTGCCGTTGACATTTGTTACAGCAGATGAGCCTTCGTTGCGTGGAACAGATTGGATTACCCAGCAATGGGAAATTGCGCGTCTAAGTATCGACGGAAAGAAGGGAGCGGTGCTTGTTCTTGATGAGATCCAGAAGATCCCACAATGGTCCGAGACGGTGAAGCGACTCTGGGATGAGGACACGCGTGCAAAACGTCCGTTAAGGGTTGTTGTTCTTGGTTCGGCTCCCTTGCTCATTGCACAAGGGCTCTCGGAAAGTTTGGCTGGCCGCTTCGAAACGATAACAATGCCCCATTGGTCTTTCTCGGAAATGAAGCGTGCTTTCGGTTGGAGTATTGAGCAGTATCTGTTCTATGGTGGTTACCCAGGAGCAGCCCCGCTAATAGATGAACCTGAGCGATGGCAGCACTACGTGCTACATAGCCTGATTGAAACATCGATTGCACGTGATGTACTGCTCATGACACGGGTTGATAAACCAGCACTGCTTCGACGACTTTTTGACCTTGCATGCCGATACTCCGGAAGGGAACTCTCGTACACCAAGATGCTCGGACAGCTTCAGGATGCGGGCAATACTGTTACTCTGGCCCATTATCTTGAGCTGCTAGAGCGTGCCGGTTTGGTCTGTGGACTTCAAAAGTTTGCTGGAGATACTGCACGTCAACGTGGTTCGAGTCCAAAGCTACAGGTGTTGAACTCAGCACTTATGTCCGCTAGCAGTAAGAGAACCCTTCAAGAGGCCCGCACCGATCCAGAATTCTGGGGACATCTGGTCGAGTCTGCGGTGGGAGCCCATCTTGCTAATGCCTCCCTCATGGGGATATGCGAGCTCTTCTACTGGCGTGACGGCCGTTATGAGGTCGATTTCGTGGTTAGCTCAAAACGTCGCATCACAGCCATCGAGGTAAAAAGCGGTCCGGCTCCTGTATACCATTCGGGAACAGGTGCATTTGTAAAACAATTTACCCCTTCCCGATCTCTTCTTGTGGGAGGCGATGGTATTCCAATTGAGGACTTCTTGTCAAAGCCCGTGGATCATTGGATTGGCTAACACCAGACAAAACACTACGGCCCACCATCCTTGCGGATAGCGGGCCGTTTGCATTTCATTCCAGCCACGGTCAACCGTGGGGTACTCATCAGCGTCCTGCGATGAGGTTCAGAGCAGAGCCTGCGCGGAACCAGCCGAGCTGCTGCTCGTTCATCGTGTGCTTGAGTTGAATTGTCTCTGATGTTCCGTCTTCGTGGTTGACGACAAGATCGACGTGCTTGCCAACGGCAAGTGTTGTGATGTCGATGCTAACGCGGTCGCTCTCGCGGATGCGGTCGTAGTCGGCTGCATTCACGAATGTGAGTGGCAGCATACCTTGCTTCTTGAGGTTTGTCTCGTGAATACGAGCAAAGCTCTTCACGATGATGGCCTTGCCACCAAGGAAACGCGGTTCCATGGCTGCGTGCTCACGTGATGATCCTTCGCCGTAGTTCTCATCGCCCACAACAACCCATGCGATGCCACGTGCCTTGTAGTCGCGCGCAACCTTTGGTACTTCGTCGTATTCGCCTGTGAAGACGTTCTTTACGCTGTTGGCTGTCTCGTTGATGTAGTTGATGGCACCGATGAACATGTTGTTCGAGATGTTATCGAGGTGACCCCTAAAGCGGAGCCATGGTCCGGCCATCGAGATGTGGTCAGTTGTACACTTGCCCTTTGCCTTGAGAAGCAACGGCATGTTCTGATACTCTTCTGGCTTTGGAGCTGTGAATGGTGCAAGCGCTTGCAGACGATTGCTGTCGTCGGCGATAATCACGCTTACTGACGATCCGTCGGCTGCAGGCGAGATGAACCCTTCTGCATCAGGAACAAAGCCCGACTCAGGGAGCTCATTGCCGGCAGGGGGCTGGAGCATCACACCATCGATTGGCTCTTTGATGAAGTTCGTCGTGAGCTTACCGGCGATCACAAATGCAGCTACGGTTTCAGGTGATGCAACAAAGGCATGTGTTTCCTTGATGCCGTCGTTGCGACCCGTGAAGTTGCGATTGAAGGATGTGATGATGGAGTTTTTGTCGCCCTGTTGGACGTCGTGACGCTTCCACTGTCCGATACATGGACCGCATGCGTTGGCAAGCACGGTGCCGCCAATAGCTTCCATCTTGGCAAGGATACCGTCGCGCTCGATTGTTGCACGCACCTGCTCAGAGCCCGGCGTGATCGTGAATTCGGCCTTGGCCTTGAGTCCGTTTGCAACGGCATACTCAGCGATCGATGCCACGCGCGACATGTCTTCGTACGAAGAGTTCGTGCATGATCCGATAAGACCAACACGCAGTTCTTCTGGCCAGTTGTTTTCCTTGACCGCAACGACAAACTCAGACAGCTCCATGGCGCGGTCTGGTGTGAACGGACCGTTGATATGGGGCTCAAGTGTGTCGAGGTTGATCTCGATGACTTGGTCGTAGTATGCTGATGGATTTGCGGCAACGTCATCGTCGGCACGCAGGTGCTCTGCAACGCCGTTGGCAAGATCTGCCACGTCGTGCCTGCCTGATGCGCGCAGGTAGCGCTCCATCGATGCGTCGTATGGGAAGACCGATGTCGTTGCACCGATTTCTGCACCCATGTTGCAGATTGTGCCCTTACCTGTTGCTGAGAATGACGCAGTACCATCACCGAAGTACTCAACGATGGCGCCTGTTCCACCCTTTACCGTGAGGATACCTGCAAGCTTCAGGATCACGTCCTTCGGGCTTGTCCAGCCATTCATCTTGCCTGTGAGCTTTACGCCGATAAGCTTCGGCATTTGCAGCTCCCATGGCATTCCAGCCATCACGTCTACAGCGTCGGCTCCACCAACACCGATGGCGATCATCCCCAAGCCCCCTGCATTCGGCGTGTGAGAGTCTGTGCCGATCATCATGCCGCCTGGGAAGGCGTAGTTCTCGATCACAACTTGGTGGATGATACCAGCGCCTGGCTTCCAGAAGCCGATGCCGTACTTGTTGGAGACTGATGCAAGGAAGTCGAAGACTTCTTTGTTTTCGGTGAGTGACTTCTCAAGGTCGGATGTAGCGCCATGTTCAGCACGGATCAGGTGGTCGCAGTGCACGGTCGAAGGCACCGCAACCTTTGGGATACCAGCAGACATGAACTGTAGCAGAGCCATTTGGGCTGTTGCGTCCTGCATGGCCACGCGGTCCGGGTTAAAGTCCACGTAAGCATTGCCACGAGCATGCGGCGCCGATGGCAGCTCCGTCATGTGCGCATACAGCGTCTTTTCTGCGAGCGTCATCGGACGACCCAACAACGTGCGGGCTGCGGCAACTTTCGAAGGAAGGTTTTCGTAAACCTTTTTGATCATATCTATGTCTTGCGTGGCCATGATAGGGTAGGATGTTGGTGAACAAGGTGTTAGCCGCTAAAGCAGCCGGTGCAAAAATCGCACTTCTGGCTGGATTAGAGAAACAACGGCACGATATTCCCGTGAGGGCAGCGTCATTCCCGCGAAAGCTGCGTCATCCCGAGGCGAAGCAGAGGGACCTACACCCGTTCGCTGAGCTCCAGCCACCGCAGGGTGGCTTCGTCGAGCTCCGTGGTGAGCTTGGCGTGCTCTTCTGCCCACGTTTGGTGGTCCTGGTAGGAGCCCTCACCGCTCGACATCTTGCCTTCGACTGTGGAGATCATGGATTCTAGCTCGGGTATGCGCGCCTCGAGCTCCTTAAGCTCTCGCTGCTCATTGAAATTGAGCTTTTTCTTAGCCAATTGGGCAGGGGGCTGCTGTTGCTTACTCTTGGCTTCGCGGTCCGCAGCCTTCGAGCGGGCTTCAACAGCCTCAAGATAGGCCGAGTAGTTGCCCGGATACTCCTTGATGCGTCCACCTTCTTCGAAGGACCAAATGGTTGTTACCGTGGTATCGAGGAATGCGCGGTCGTGGGATACGGTGAGCAGTACGCCCTTGAACGACTGCAGATACTCCTCGAGGGCATTCAGGGTGACGAGGTCAAAGTCGTTCGTTGGTTCATCCAGGAAGAGGACGTTAGGGTTCGACATCAAGATGCGCAGTAAGCCTAGGCGCCGACGCTCGCCCCCTGAGAGGGTATGCACAAATGCATGCTGCTGCTTGGGTGAAAAGCCAAAGCGGTCGCAGAGTTCACGTGCGCTGATGTACCTGTCTCGTCCAACACCAACGTCGATATACTCGGCAATGTCACGCACGTTGCTCAGAACGGTCTCGTTATCCTGCAGGTCTTTGATCTCCTGCTCGAAGAATCCGAGCGTGACGGTCTCTCCGAGAGAGATGTGCCCCTTATCGCACTGCTTACGCCCGGCAAGTAGGTTGAGAAGGGTTGTCTTTCCTGCACCGTTCGGGCCAATAATGCCGATGCGATCTCCCGGTGCTGCGCGATACGTAAAGTCTGTTACTAATGAGCGGTAGCACACATCAACGGCATCAATGATCTTACCACCCAAGAACTTGCCACCGACTTCAATGTCGATGTCGCGAAACTCTACACTTTGTGTACGCTGCTCCTGCTGCATCTTTTCGATCCAGTCGATGCGACTCTGCTGCTTAGTGCGACGCGCCTTGGCGCCCTTCTGAAGCCATGCAAGCTCGGTGCGGAGTTTGTTGCGCTGATGGTCCGCCGTTGCATCCTGCACGGCAACGAGAGCTTCTTTGCGCTCGAGGTATTTCTCGTAGCTGCCTTCGTAGGAGAACAGTCGCGATTGATCGATCTCGATAATTCGCGTGCATACGGCATCGAGAAAATATCGGTCGTGTGTTACAAGTAGGAGGCCGCGATTGGAGTTCTGCAACGTATCCTGCAGCCACTGCACGCTTGATGCGTCGAGGTGGTTTGTGGGCTCATCGAGAATTAACAGGTCTGGCTCGGCAAGCAAGGCACGGGCAATGGCAACACGCTTGCGCTGTCCGCCAGACATAGTTTGAACGTGTTTATACGGGTCGTGAATACCCAGCTTACCAAGCGTCTGCTTCGCTAGGGTTTCGAGTTCCCATTCCTCGAGGCTGCCATGACGATGGTCATAGGCCGAAGCTACGGCATGAAAGGCTGTGTCGTCCTGCTCGAACGTTGGAAGCTGCGCAAGGTATTCGAAGCGTGCTTCGTTGTTAAAGGCGATCTCGCCTGCATCGGGTTCGTCAAGACCTGCGACAATGCGCAAGAGCGACGTTTTGCCGGCCCCATTGCGACCAATGATGCCTACGCGCTCGCCATCCTGCATACCAAACGAGATGTTCTCGAAGAGAACCTTCTCGTAGTAGATCTTGGAGACTTTTGTTGCTGAGAAGAGCGTCATGGTGAGCGCTCGCGTTCCTTAGGCTGCCTCGTTCAGAGGTTCTTGCTCTTCGTCTTCAGTCATAGCCAGTTCCTGAACGTTCAGGGTTGACGTAAGACTGTCGATACGACGCTTTTCAAGCAGCGAGTCTGGGATGCGAGTAACTTTCTTTGCAAGGCCGATTGCTTCATAGACGCGAATGGTTAGCCCCGTAAAGTCAAACTGCCACCAAGCAAGACCGTGAAATGCTGATGATGGGAAGGCATGGTGATTGTTGTGCCAGCCTTCGCCGAGCGCAAGAATGCCGATGATCGGATTGTTGCGACTCTTGTCAGTTGTTACGTATGTGCGGAAGCCAAAGTAATGGCATACCGAGTTAACACTCCACGTTACGTGACTCGTGATGAAGATGCGTACGAAGCCGCCCCATACGAAGCCAAGCCATGCGCCTTCCCATGTGCCTGCATGGAAGTAACCGATCACTGCCGGCAAGACAAGACTAAAGACTGACCAGAATAGGAAAGTGTTTGAGAACCATACGATCATGGGGTCGCGGAAATAGCGAGCGCCCCACTTTTGCTTGATCTCACCGATATCATCGCCGCTCATTTCAATGAGCCATTCGAAGTGAGCATACATAAAGCCACTCACAGTTGGTGAGTGCGGGTCGCCCTCTTGATCACTGTGTGCGTGGTGCTTTGTGTGAACACTAGCCCAGTGTGTTACTGGACCCTGAAATGCCATGGAGCCAAGCCACAGCAGAACAGCTTTGAGAGCGGGATGGGGCTCAAATGACTTATGTACGACCATGCGGTGGTAACCAAGTGTTACACCGTATTCGGTTACGAAGCCAAAGATGAGAGCGAGTGCGAGGTAGAACCAGTCGAAGGTGCCTGTAAAGGCTAGCCACGTTACATAGATCACTGCAGCAAGCGGCAGGATAACGAGGCCGTACATTGGGAGACTTTTCACGAGAACTTTTCTAGTTAAACAACTGCGACAAAACTACGAAGGCCACACGGTTTCCCGCGTGGCCTTCAGTATCTATTAGCAATTCTTGATGCTTACTTCGTGATGTCGAGAAGCTCTACATCAAAGATGAGTGTTTCGTTTGGTCCGATGGTCTGACCAGCCCCTTGCTCACCATAAGCAAGATTCGATGGGATGTAGAATGTGAACTTCGATCCGATTGGCATCAGCTGCACGCCTTCTGTCCAACCAGCGATCACACCTGAGAGTGGAAACTCAATTGGTTCACCGCGCTCAACAGAACTATCGAAGACCTTTCCATCGATCGTTGTGCCAGTGTAGTGCACCTTGACCGTGTTTTCCTTTGCAGGCTTACGTCCTGTACCTTCCTTGACAACTTTGTACTGAAGACCGCTCGCCGTTGTCTTGACGCCATCCTTGGACTTGTTCTCGGCAAGGAACTTCTCGCCACGCTCTTTGTTCGCAGAGCCCTTCGCTGATTGCTCAGCTTGCATCTTGGCCATTGCTTCTTGCTGCAGGTTCTCCATGCATGCTTGGAACTGTTGATCTGTAAGCTTGGCATTGCCGCTCAGGAAACCGCGCATGCCATCGGCGATCATGTCAACGTTAAGGTTTAGTCCCTGGCTTTGCAGAGAGCGTCCGATCTGCATGCCAAGGGCATACATGTTTGAGTCTTGCTTTGTCATTGTCTTTGAAAGGGTTGTGAGGTCGTTTGTTGTCGTTCCCTTTTGTGCCATTGCATCACTCGGGGTGAATGCTGCACAGAGAGCAACTACGGCGATGGAAGAAATCAGTTGTTTCATGGACTGTGCTTGTTAAGTGAATGATGAATATTCGTCGATTACTTGACGTCGAGTAGTTCGACTTCGAACACCAACGCTGCGCCACCTGGGATTAGGCCATTGCCGGCCCCACGGTCTCCGTATGCGAGATTCGCTGGAATGTACAATTCGAACTTTGAACCTTGTGGCATCAGAAGGATAGCTTCTTGCCAACCTGGGATCACTTGCTGCGTGTTAAACGTGGCAGGCTGGTTGCGTTCGACCGAACTATCGAAGACCTTACCGTCGGTTAGCTTACCCGTATAGTGAACGGTAACGGTGGAACCTGATGCAGGCTTCTTGCCAGTACCCATCTTAATAACCTTGTACTGCAGGCCGCTTGCTGTTGTGATAACGCCTGGCTTGCTCTTGTTCTCTGACATGAACTTCTCACTCGCCTTGCGGATTGGTCCTGCTGCCTTTGCAGCTTCTTCTTCCATGGTCTTGGCAAGCTGACGCTGCAGTGCATCGGAAAGCAACATTGCGGCAGAGTCAGAGATCTGAGGCTTCTTGTCGCTACTTGCGTCGCGGTATCCGGCCATGAGCATGTCTGTGTTGATCTCGATCTTTGTCTTCGAGAACTGGCCTCCAAGCTGATAGCCAAACATGTAGCTGGCAGAGTCGCTCTGCGTCTTCATGACTGTTGGCTCTTCGGTGTTCGATTCACATGCAACCAAAACGGCCGCAGCAAGCATCGCACCAGCGATGCGCATCTTCGTGTTCATTCGTGTTATGTCCCTGTATAAAACGTAGGTGGATCGCAAAGATACGCTCAGGGGGCTATCTCTGGCACCCAGAGATGCTGGCCGAGATCTACTGCATCCCCAAGAAATGCGACTCCCTCGGCTTCGAGACGTTCCCGCATTACAAATGGTGTTTCGAAGTGCATCTTTCCGGAAAGTTCACCCATCCTGTTCACGACACGATGACACGGGATGTCGAGCCGCTCATCATAGGCAACGGCGTTCAAGGCCCAACCAACGAGTCGAGCCCCCGACCTGACGCCGATGGCGGCTGCGATGTGACCATATGTTGTGACCTTCCCGGGTGGGATCGATCGCACGATATCGTAGATGAGTTGATACCGATCGGACATGCCACCAATTTACCGCAGGAATTCTTCCGAACTTTGTGGCATGCATCAGCGCATTGAGTTACCCTTTACCCCGTCGCAGGCGGCAGACCCAGATACCGTTCGTTCAGCCGTTCTGCAGGAGGTTGGCGCCGATCCAAACCTCGATGCCACCGTCCATGTTGTTCGGCGATCAATTGATGCTCGGTCCCGCGTGCCACGTGTTCGGATCGTAGCCGATGTGTACGTGGACGAAATGCCCCCTTTCGAAGAGCTGTTCTGCCAGCGTCTGCGTGATGCAGACCCTAACAAGCGCGTGGTGATCGTAGGGGCAGGTCCAGCTGGCTACTTCGCGGCCCTCGAGCTTCTTGAGCATGGTGTTACACCAATCGTACTTGAGCGTGGAAGGGATGTGCGCCAACGTCGGCGGGATCTGCGTGCAATTCAACAGGATGGAGTGGTAGACCCGCATTCAAACTACTGCTATGGCGAGGGCGGTGCAGGAACCTATTCCGACGGAAAGCTCTATACCCGCTCGCACAAGCGTGGGAGCATCGAAAAGGTACTGCGTCTGCTCGTTGAGCATGGGGCTACCCCAGAAATCCTCGTCGACACCCATCCGCACATCGGATCCAACAAGCTTTGGAAGGTAGTTCAAGAGATTCGCGAAACAATCCTCCGGTTCGGTGGGGAAGTGCATTTCGAAACACACGTCAACGGATTTATCGTCGAGAACGATCAGTTTGGAAAGAAGCTACGGGGCGTGCGCTGCGCAGATGGACGCGAGTTCATTGCTGATGCCACGATCCTTGCAACGGGGCACAGTGCGCGCGACATCTTTGCGCGGTGCGTTCGTGATGGTATCAAGATCGAGCCGAAACCCTTTGCCCTCGGAGTTCGCATCGAGCATCCACAGAGTTTGATCGATGAGATCCAGTATCACCAGTCGCCCCGTGACCCGAATTTGCCGGCATCATCGTACTCGCTTGTCTGCCAAGCAGATGGACGCGGTGTGTTCTCGTTCTGCATGTGTCCAGGCGGGTTGATCGTACCAGCCGCTACATCGCCTGGAGAGATCGTTGTCAACGGCATGTCGATGTCGCGCAGAGATTCCCCGTTTGCAAACTCAGGAACAGTCGTTGCAGTTGAGCAAGTAGATTGGGAGCAACGTGGACATGGCGGCGTGTTCGGTGCGTTGGAGTTTCAAGCGCATGTTGAACGAACAGCATTCGCATCGAACGAAGACGGTTCGCAGCGCGCACCAGCACAGCGGCTCGTCGACTATCTCGATGGGACTGTGTCAATGTCCATACCAAAGACCTCGTACATTCCTGGGCATGTCTCTGTTGACATGGCTGATATCCTTCCGCCGACCATTGATGATCGTCTTCGATCTGGCATCAAGCAGTTTGCTTCACAGATGCGTGGCTATCTGACAAACGAAGCTGTGGTGGTAGGCGTTGAATCAAGAACGTCGTCGCCTATTCGCATACCTCGCGGCAAGGAAACCTATGAGCACATTGAGGTACAGCGACTCTTTCCTTGTGGAGAAGGGGCTGGGTATGCCGGTGGGATTGTAAGTGCAGCACTTGACGGACAGAACGTGGCTAAGGCAATCGCACAGCAGGTGTTTACTGCCTGAGGATACGGAACACCGTTCGGCGGTTCAGGGCTCTGTTTGCTTCAGAATCATTGGGGACCACTGGCATAGAAAACCCAAAGCCCCGTGCCTTGAGTCGGAATGCCTGTACACCGCGATCGACGAGCGCTTGCTTAACCGACTCGGCGCGTCGAAGTGAGAGATTCATGTTGTAGTCAACGCGGTTGTCGTCGGGTCCGCTGCGTGAGGCATGACCCTGGATCTCCAACACCACGCGATCAAACCGCAACAATGCATCGGCTAATTCATCGATGATGATGTAGGACGAGGTGTCGATGATGCTCTCGTCATACGCAAACAGAATGCGCTTCGAGAACTCATTTGTATCAGCAATTGGGTTCAACGGTGTCTTGTCGTAGGTACCGCGCGCAACCATTGTATCGCGTCCAGGTACGTTGACGGTCAGGAAGATATTGTGGATACCCTCGTAGCGCGGTGGGGTGTAGGTCACAAGGTAGTAGTTGCGCAGACTGTTATAGATGTCGAGGAAGATCGCGAGCAGATCTGCCTTCGTATAGGCGCGGTAGTACTTGCCGCCAGTGTAGAGGGAAAGGTCTTGCAGCGCTTGGTCGTTGGCGTAGCCAAAGCCAACGCAATAGATCGAGATGTTGTGTCGTGTAGCATACTCATAGACGTCACTCAGTCGAACGGTCGAGAGATTCTCATCACCATCGGCGAACACGACACACACCTTCGGCTGGTCCAATGGCACATCCTTGAGCGTCTGGAGCGCCTTCATGATGCCATCGAATGTAGCTGTGAAGAGACCCTGCGAGTTCTTCTTGAACTCTCGAAACTCTCGCAGCATTCGGGAGCTATCGCCGGTGAGCGGGAATACTTCAGTAATGGTCTTGTGGTATCCAACGAGTGAGATGTTGTCACAGGCACGCTTCATTCCGATGAAGAGTTCCGTACCAAGATCAAGTGTTGGTTTTGCCCCCTTCATCGAGCCGGAGCAATCGATAGCAAGAGCAATGTTAGCTGGGATCGAGTCGAGTTCGCCGATCTCGCGCACACGGTAGTTGCGAACAACTGAGTCGCGTACGCGGCGACGCTCGCCAAGACGTTCCATGAGACGCGGGAAATAGTCCGGTGCGCCGGGCGACTTATACGGCTCTGCCATGTGCGTTACAACGAACCCTGTTGTGTCGAGTACGCGCACGAATAATCGTATCGAGTCAGGATAGGAGTAGTGCTCTAACTTCCAGACATCGGTTCGCAGTGCACCGATGTTGGCAGAGTCGATGTGCTTTGTGGATGTCGCGCGAAACTCTACTGTCTTCTCTGAATCGTCACGCAGATCGAATGACTGATCAATGCGTCGTGTTGAGGAACACGATACGACGAGCAAAGCTATCAGGAGAAACAGCCACGACTTCATTGATCAGGGGGCGTGTGGTTACTTATGTCCGAGTCCAACGTTAACATTAACGCCGTCACGCTGGAATTGTTGGAGAATGCTCTTTAGAACGGTCAATGAAGAATCCAGCTGAGCGGAAAGTCCTTCGTCATAGATGATCCGATTGAGCAGCCCCTTGTTGGCCTTGACCTCTGTGATCACGGTGTTGACCTCGACAACAAGGCTGTCTACCGAAATGAATGCTGCGTCTGCCTTGGTCAAGGTATTATCAAACGTTGAAAGTGTGCGCTCTAGGTGATCGATGAGTCCTGAGATCTTTGGTTCATTCTTATCGAGTGTCTTGCGCAGTGTCGAAGAAATCTGACGTAGATCCTTGACCATGGCAGTGAGATCAGACTTGTTCGCCTGCATCCAAGCACGAGCATCTGAGACCAAGATAGCGCCATCAGATGCAAGCGTCTTGATGTTGTTCACGAACGTTCCGTCACGAGCTAAATCTGCGAGAGCAGCACTTAGGGTATCGAGTCGTTTGACCAGAGCTATGGCGTTGTCGCTGACATCTCCGAGCGATGTCACGAGACTTCCAATGTCTGCGGCCACAATGCCTGGTATCTCACGTGATGCATCAAATGGTGTTTTCTCAAAGCCCGGCTTGATCTCGATCTTCTTCCCACCTGTGATCTCAAGGATTGAGACAACAGCCGAGGCGTCACTATGAAGGTCAGAGACATCATCGAGCTGTCCTGTGACGAGAACACCTCCATTATGATTTGAGACGCTCACAACCTGACCACGCTTTACGCCGTGGACAACAATGGGGCTACCTGGTTCGAGACCTCCCGAAGACGCCAGGCGGAATCGAACTTCATGCTGATTTGTCGACCAACTTATGCCTTTGCCCAGCATGATCCCGATGAGTAGCAACAGGATAGCTGAAATACTGACAATACCTACTCGAATCTCTGTCTTACGTGAAACGTCCAAGCGATCGACTCCAAAAAAACTCAGAATGGGATTACGTCAGTGCCCGAAGACGGATGTAGAGACTGTTCAGTCTCATTTGAATTTGCCTGCTGGTCCTGACGCTTTGCATCCAGCACTAGAAGACTGTCTGCGATGATCTCCGTAACGTACTTCTTGTTACCGTCACGGTCGTCGAATGATCGAGACTGGATCTTGCCTTCCACATAGAGCCGACTACCACGGCGTACAAGACGTTCAACAACGTCTGCAAGCCCCCTCCATGCAATGATGGTATGCCAATCCGTATGCTCCTGAACTGCGCCGTCCTTGTCCTTCCATGTTTCCGACGTTGCTAATCGTAGCTGGGCAACTTTGACACCGCTCGGTGTAAAATGCACCTCGGGATCTTTACCGACGTTGCCAATAAGCATGACTTTGTTAAGTGTGCGAGACATGAATCACCTCACTCCATAAACCTGTGGACGATGTGTCCGGTCGTACGATTGGCTCGAATATACCAAGCATTACTCCGGCCTGTATGCCTTAGTGCGCATTTTCCTGCAAAACGTGACATCGTTTGGAATCCGATCTTGCTACTGAGAACTTTGCGCATGCCTTCTCCCCGACCACAAATTGTGATTTCCGTTGGAGCACGTCGATACGACCTTTCAACGGCGCAGGATATCTCCTTGCATATCAATCCAACACATGCCCCTCATGCTTTTGGATTGCCAGCTGCCACGTTCGAGCCCTTTCGTATCGGCAACTTCGTAGGAAGTATCGAAGCAGGTGGTCCTGTGCGGTGTGACATCGTGACTCTTGCACCGCATGGCAACGGTACACACACAGAATGCGTAGGACACATTGCGGGTGCGAGCTACACGCTTGACAAACTCATGCAGGATATCATGGATGAAGCTGTTCTCGTGACAGTCCCAACAACCCTGTGGGAAGGTGATGCCGTTGTTGCGCTGAAAGAGTTGGATGCCGCTTGGACGGATCGTTCAACATCCACATTGATCATTCGCACGCTACCCAATAACGATGCAAAGCGCACAATGCATTGGTCGGGCGACAATCCACCATACATTCATCTTGATGCGATGAAGCTTATCGTAGACCATGGGGTGCGTCACCTTATGGTAGACCTCCCATCAGTTGACAGGGAAGAAGATCAGGGGGCGCTCGTTGCACACCATCATTTCTGGCAATGGCCCCACGCACCTCGCCTAGACTGCACAATAACAGAACTTGTCTACGTTCCCGATAATGTCCCAGATGGATGCTACCTCGTTGTGTTTAACGTTGCCCCATTCGATGGCGATGCCGCACCGTCGAGACCGGTGATCGTGAGGAATGTGTAGCAGGTACAAGGTACGAGGTACAAGGTACTGGGTGCGGGGTACGGAATACGGAAGACTGGCAGATCGTTATGCAATTCACTTCTGGTTTCCCGTTTTCACGGGAAAGACGAAAGCTACCTCGTACCTCGTACCTTGTACCTCGTACCTCGTACCTTGTACCTAATCAGTTTCACTGCAGCCCATATTCATCGATCTTGCGATAGAGTGTGCGCTCGCTGATGCCGAGCATTTTGGCTGATTCACGTCGGTTACCCTGTGTGCGACGAAGCGCAGTTTCGATGGCGCGCTTTTCAATCGTGGCGAGGTTCATTTCATCATCACCGGCGTCGGGCACGGCATTGCTTACTGGGTGAAGGGGGCGAATAGCAACAACTTCGCCAGACGCTTGTTGGTGCACAGGGCCGTGTGTGGGGAAGTCTACGTTGTGTTGAACATCGACTGACATACTGAGTAGATGACGGAGTACAGATTTGACTTCGGCGACATCCGTAGAGAGTTGAAGTAGCGCTCGATACAGCATCTGCATGTCCAGCTCGTTTTGCGGTCCGCTGGTTCCCGACATCCTCATGAGTGCATTTGGTGAGAGTGGCTCCTGTTGCTCTCGTTCCGGCGCTGGGAGATAGCGCAGAACCATATCGGCTGTGATGCGTGCCCCCTGTTCCAGGGTTACCATTGTCTCAATGATGTTGCGCAGCTCGCGCACGTTGCCAGGCCATGATTGCTGTTCAAGGATTGCCAGTGCATCACGGTCGATACCTTGGTAATCATGAATGTTCTTGTCGGCTACCTTCTGTGCAAAATGCTCTACGAGTGGCTCAATGTCTGCCGGATGCTGTCTGAGAGGGGGCAGGTGGATGTTGACGCTGTTTAAACGGAAGAACAGATCCTGGCGGAAGCGGCCTTGACGCACCTCGTAGGCAAGGTCGCGGTTTGTCGCTGCAACAACCCGCACATCAACCTTAAGCACGTCCGAAGATCCAAGGCGT
The DNA here is from genome assembly GCA_964484755.1 of uncultured Melioribacter sp. Classification (GTDB taxonomy): domain Bacteria; phylum Bacteroidota; class Ignavibacteria; order Kapaibacteriales; family Kapaibacteriaceae; genus UBA10438. Next base: position 15,316 of record CAZAGH010000020.1, read on the forward strand.
GAATACTCACCGCTCTCAAGAATCCGCAGGAGTTTCACCTGTGTGCCGATCGGCATCTCGCCGATCTCATCGAGAAAGATCGTGCCGCGATGGGCGGTCTCAAAGAAGCCCTTTCGCTGTTCCACAGAACCTGTGAATGCCCCCTTTTCAGCGCCGAACAGCTCGCTTTCCAGAAGTGTTTCTGGTATGGCACCGCAGTTGACGCTTACGAATGGACCCTTCTTACGCGTACTGAGCTCGTGCACAGCATGCGCAAAGACCTCCTTGCCGGTTCCTGTTTCGCCAGTGATCATAACGGTGAGATCCGTGGGCGAAACTTGCAAGAGGCGCGTCATTGCCTGCACCATGGCGGGCGATTCGCCAATGAGGCCGAAACGAACGGCGAGTTGTCGTAGGAGCTGACGTGATGCCTGGATCATAGCATTATTTACGTTTAGAGGTCCACTCTGCCCAGCCCCCAGTGTAGATGAACACTGGTCCATAACCAAACTGCTTCAAGACGTCAGCCACATGGTGCGAAAGTTCGCATTCACCACCATCGCAATAGATCAGAATCACTCTGTCGCGTGGTACGTTGGCAAGAAGATCAGGAATGCGTGACTGAACCTCGCCGCCGTAGTAGTTTACAGCCCCTTTTATGTTCCCTTGTGCGAACTTATCCGCTCCGCGTGCATCGATCAGGTAGTTCTTGGTTCCCTCATAGAGACGAACGAACATATCGTAGCTGATCTCTCGCACAACGCCTGGCTCCGGCGTGAATGTCGGTTCCGGTGTAACCTTGCGCGATGCGTCTGCCACAGGCTGGGACTGGGCTGTCGTGGTTGTACCAGCTGTTGGTTGGACATTTGCCGGTGAAGTTGGTGATGGCTGCTCCTGCACTGGAGTCTGCTGGATGACTTCTTTCGGTTGTGAAGGGGCAGGTGTCGACGGAGACAAGTACTTGTCGATGTCGCTTTGTGTTGCCGTCTGACGTTCAAACTCCGGTTTGATCCAAGCAATCGCCTTGGGATTCATCGCATTGAAGCCGATGGCAAGTCCAACGGCAACAGTAAGCACAATAGCAATGTCTCTCAGTGTATTCGAGGGCGAAGGCGTGGAGCTTGGTGTCGCTGCTGGCACATGTGACGTTGACGCGCTGTTCATGCGGCCGAGAGGTTCGCCCCCTAACAAATGAAAGTGCAGATGGAAGACGGTCTGTCCACCATCGGCATTGCAGTTGGTAACAACACGATAGCCGTTTTCGGCGATGCCATATTTGCGGGCAAGATCACGGGCAACCAAATAGACGCGTCCAACGAGTTGGATGTCGGACTCAGCAAGCGCATCAACCGAGGTGATTACACGCTTGGGGATGATCAACACGTGAACAGGTGCAGCAGGTGCTATGTCACGAATGGCGATGATATCAGCATCCTCGTATTCGATCGTTGCTGGTATTTCGCGCGCAATGATTCGTTCAAAGATTGTTCGTTCCATGGCGTTTTACCGAAAGTCGTAATGATCGCGAAGTGTCACGTACGCCGCATTGATCTCATGCGCTCGCGTATGTGCATGTTTCTGCTCATCCGGCGTAGCTGTTGCAAATCTATCAGGATGCCAAGTAGCAATTGAGCTGCGATAGGCCTTTTTTATCTCATCTACAGTTGCCCCCACGGCAACATTCAGTGTTGTATGCGCCTTCAGCACCGCTTGCGGCATTGTCGGACCCGAAGAACGCTCATGCGTTTGTGATGTCCTGCCAGTGTCGCGCGTACTTCTGCCCTCGGTGTAGTCTCTGTGGAGTTCGTCAATGATGCGCCGAAGCTCATCATCGTCGTTGCCGACCATCCGTTCTGCCCACTGTAGGTCAGATTCCGATGATCGCACCTGCGAACGGGCGAAATTGCGTAGTCGATTAAAGAGTTGTCCCATGATGAACCCTATAGACGAACACCGATGGAAAAGTATGCAAGGGGCGTTCCGAGAAGTACTTTGTTTGGTCGTTCTTGGAAAGCAAATGCGCGACCTGCGGAGACCCTGGCTGGTCCGATAGGAGTGTCGACCCCAAGTGTAACCCCAAGGCCGTGATTCATATCGGCGATGCGGATGAATTCGGGTACTTCCCAAATAGCACCGATGTCGTATCGCACAGACAGATACGTGTCGAAGAAGATGCTGAACGGCATCTTGGTTCGAAGTTCAAGATTACCCACAACGATCTGACGACCCCGTTGCTGGTCTTCCCGCATGCCAAAGAACATGTCTTGACCGCCGATAGAAAAGAGCTCGGATGGTGGGAGCGTTTTGTCTGCAGCTCCGATCAAAAATGATGGTATCACCGTAAACCATGTTGCATTGAAGACCGAGCTAACGCTCGCAACAAGCTTTGTGAACGATAAGCCATTGGACAAGCTCAGGACAGAAGTCTCTGCAGAGATATCGATGGTGCGCCCCTTAACAGGGAATGCAATGTTGTTTCTATCGTCCCATCGTGCAACGGCACGGATCGTGGCAAGGGGCTGAAAGATCGGTCTGATTGAATCCTTGAGGTTACGATAGCGCTGGTTCTCATATCGCAGCTCGGTAAGAACAATACCGTTGCGTTCTAGCTGACGTCCGGCAGTGAACCGAACCCCGTATCGATCCTCGGAAAACTCGGATAGCCGGTTGGTGCCAGGTCTGCCCGGGCGGTTGATGTAGGTCCATACATTCCGAAAACTTGAGTAACCACGCAGCGATGTTGTCCAAAGTGACCCAGCGATGCGGGGCACATCGAATCCGATCTGCGCTGAGCCAATGCGCTCGCTCAGAACGCCGCTTGCCATAAGTCGAAAGGATGGAAAGAATAGGTTGTCGTACACCAGCTCAACACTCCCCTGGGTGTAACGTTCATTATCAACGCGCGCACCGAGACGAATCGCTTGGTTGCCGTTGCCAAGGGCCGCAACTTCTACTGAATTCCCGCCTGAGGCAAGTTGACCAATCGTGATATCTGATTCTGCCAGTGCATCAGCTGCGTGTAGATTCTGCCATGCCCTAGAAAGACGCTCAACCGTGAAGTTTGCACTGTCGGGGAAGGCAGACTCCTTCGCAAGGGTGACTGAGGATCTTGAGCCCTTGAGTCTGAATGTTCGTGACGTGATAAGCCCCTTGTCGATCATCATCTTGTAGCGCTGCGTATTGGCATCGACTGTTCCTTGCACCACGAATCCAAGCTCGTAGCCTGCAGCATGAAGTTGCCGCGCTACTGCACGATGAACATCACGCTGAGGAAGCATGGCGTTCATGTGTGCCAGAGACACCTGGAGTTGCCGAGCAAGAGAGCTGTCGCCATCGGTAGCAATGATATCAATGGCCGATGTGTTGATCGGCGGTGAATGCTTCTTAGCAACTACAGCGCGAAGACGTGGAAGAGCCCGCTCTGCGGCAAGCTCACCAAGGCGAATGAGTGAGTCCACGTTGCTGAAGGAGAATGTGTTCCACTGGTCGAGTTCGGGTTCAATGACAACGTCAGCCAACGATAGTCGCAGAGAATCCTTCTGCATCATTGCGGCCGAGAGGGATTGGTCGGCTACCGCCCATGGTGTTCGGATATCATCAAGCGAAGACAGTCTGCTCGTAGAGTTTACGAGAATGATCGTTGTTGCACCAGACTGACGTGCAGCCTCGGTTGGGATGTTTGCTACAAGCCCACCGTCGACAAGTACTGTGGTGTCGTCCCAGCGCACCGGGGAATAGCGTAGTGGAAACGTTGCACTGGCTCGTATTGCCGTTGCAAGGTTGCCAGCATTGAGAATCTTGGGACGTCCATCTGCCAAGTTCGTAGCCACAACCCGTAGGCGCGGCATCAGCTGGTCAAAGTTTGTTCGGTTGTTAAAGGGGCTTTCCCACAACAACCGCTGCAACATGTACGAGAAACGAGTGTTACCGCCTATGGCTGTAGGGGGCACGAATGTAAAATCATTGAATCGAAGTGTAAGAATGCTCCGGTCGCCTTCGTACTTCTGACTCAAAAACTGGTATTCCCGTTGAGATGCCTCGCGAATCGATGCCACATCATCCCAGTCAACGCGACGGAAAATCGAATCAATCTCATGAGCTGAATAGCCAGCACAATAGAGTCCGCCTACGATACCACCGAACGATGATCCGATGATCATATCTGGGACAATGCCCTCGCGCTCAAGAACCTTGAGCACGCCCACTTGGGTGATGCACCGTGCGCCCCCTCCAGTAAGCACGAGGGCCAGTTGTTGACCACGCAGTGCGCTGCCCGAGAAGACGAGTATGAGCGCCAATATGGTCAGGATGTTCGCCATGAAGGCTACTTCGACGCGCGTTGCTCTTCGTAGGTTTGATTCATCGCGATCCACAAGGCTTCGAACTTGTCTTCCTGAGCACACCGATCTTGCGTGCTCAGCACAGCCAGTTCTCTGGTACCGTTGTGCGTATAGACATCATCACTGCGCCCCGTGTCAACAGCCTTCCAGATGATATCGGAGCATTCTTTTGCGCTCATCATCCGGGAGAGTGGAGCCGTCTGCAGTCCCTGTTCTCTTGCGATGACACGTGAGCGAGGGATTGCTGCGCCATACATCGCACCGATGGAACCTCCCTCTGTTGCATCAGCCCATTCGGTGACGATGCCTGCAGGACATATTGTCGTTGCATGAATGTTCGTACCAACTAGTTCTGTCCGCAGCGCTGCAACAAACCCGACTACGGCATGCTTTGCCGCTACATAGGCAGCGTTGAGAGGGTGTCCATAGCGTCCGGCCACACTTGATATCGCAATAATGTGTCCCGCGTTTCGGGCACGCATTGATGGAAGCACGCGCGCTGTTAGCCAGAAGATCGAGTCCACATTAACAGCAAACATTGATCGCCACTGCTCCGTCGGAGTGTCCTCGACACGTGCCATGTTGCCGCGTCCGGCGTTGTTGAACACTACGTCGATCTGGCCGTACTTGGACAGCGTGCTGTCAATAACACGATAGCACTCCTGCTCGAGTGACACGTCGGCAACGATAACATCCGCCGTGCCTCCCAGCTCGGTCACCTGGCGGGCAACTTCTTCAAGTCTATCGCTGCGGCGGGCCACCAAGACAACACGAGCGCCACGACGAGCCGCCTCGTAGGATAGTTCGACACCAAGTCCGGATGATGCACCGGTAACGACAACGACGGAAGAGGATGAGATGGTCATGGGCGAGAGTTAATGACAAATGACGAATGACAAATGACGAATTACCAGTTACGAGGGACGAGAGGGACGGGAGGGACGAAAGGGACGGGAGGGACGAATTAGAGAATGCGGAAGGTTTTATAGACGCGCGAGTTGCCGAGTTCGGTGCATGTAACGGATGTTACGTTCGCGAATTGTGGTCCTTGGCGCATCAGCATCTCAAACTCCGTGAGTGATGACACAGTACCTTGGGCAACGCATTCGACGTCTCCGTCTTCGAGGTTCGTTGCAAACCCACGCAGATCGAGGCGGTGGGCATGATGCAAGGCGAACCGGCGGAAGCCAACGCGTTGAACGCGGCCTGAAATCAAGAATTGTACAGTTTCCATGTGGTTACAGTTTCTTGTCTACGATCGAGACAGTAGCCTGTGCGGTAGGAGTGATAAGAATGTCCTGGATACTCACATGAGAAGGGCGTGTAGCTGCAAAGAACACGCATTCGGCAACGTCGTGGCCAGTAAGGGGCTCATAACCATTGTAGACTGTCTGTGCTCGTTCGACATCACCGCGGAAACGTACTTCCGAGAATTCCGTCTCGACGAGTCCAGGATCGATGTTGCAAACACGAACACCGGTGCCGTTCAGATCAATCTGCAGAGAGTCCGAGAACAGTTTGACAGCAGCTTTGGTTGCCCCGTAGACGTTGCCACCTCGGTAGGCCTGACGTCCAGCAATAGAAGCGATGTTTACAACAAGCCCCTTGCCTGCCCGCACCATGTGCGGCAAAAATGCCCGTGTGACGTAGAGAAGGCCCTTGATGTTTGTGTCAATCATCTCCTCCCAGTCCTGCCGCTCACCCTCGTGGAAAGGATGCAACCCACGGGAGAGACCGGCATTGTTGACCAGGACATCTGGCTGCTGGAACTCTGGCGGTAATGCCGCTACGGCATTGCTGACCGCAGCATGATCACGAACGTCTACGCTCTGTGTGATAACATTGATGTTATGCTGGCTGCGAAGAGCTTGTGCCAGCTCTTCTAGGCGTTCTGCGCGTCGCGCCCAGAGAACGAGGTGCGATCCATGCTGGGCAAAGAGCTCCGCACAAGAGCGCCCAATTCCAGAAGAAGCGCCTGTAATAACAACGTGTGTAGGTTTCATTGTCCTAAATTTACCAAATGCAATCTGCCCCTCCATTATCGACCAAGCCTCTAGCATTCACATTGCCCCATGTAGTCCAAGCCTCATTGGCTGATGGAACGCCTGTGTATGTGGTGCCTGCCGCCAACAAAGACCTAGTAACGATCTCCATCGCAATGCGCACGGGATCCATCCATGACGATATCCCGGGTGTTACCTCGATTGCAGCCCAAATGCTCAATCGCGGCACAACAACAATGGATGGCGCAACGTTCGCCGAGGAGATCGAACGACGTGGCTGTTCGCTGCGCGCCGCAGCTGATAGCGATGCCTGCACCATTCATGCGAGTGGACTTGCCGAGTGGTTTGATGATTTGGTTGGCTTTGCTGCCGATGCGCTGCTGAGACCCCGCTTCGACGAGGCCGAGCTTGATAAGCTGCGTCAGCGCATCATTGCTGATATGCTCGTAGAGCTCGTAGACGTGGAATGGCTGGCCGCACGCGCATGTGCGAGTAGGACGTTTCACGACCATCCCTATTCCGTTCCCAAGAACGGTACTCCATCAACCTTGCGTTCGCTTACATCAGCGAACCTTCGCAAGGCCCACGAGCGTATGTGCAGCGCAGAGCGTTACATCATCGTCGCGGGACCCGTTGATCCTGATGTCGCGGTGGCGAAGTTGAAATCTGCACTGGGAGAACTACCTGCGAGCCGACCATCGGGTAAGATCGATCGTGTGAAGAGTTCTCAAGGATGGGGCGTGATGGCACCAAAGGACGACGCAGTGCAGTCGGCTTTGCGCATTACCATGCCAGCAGCAGACTACCATCACAATGATTATCCGGCGCTGCAGCTTGTGGCCAATGTATTGGGTGGATACACGCTGGCACGTTTATTCACGGTCTTGCGCGAGGAAAAGGGCTATACCTATGGGGCATATGCATTCCCTACGGTTCGACCGTTGAGCGCAACCACGACGATCTTAACGAGCGTTGGTAATGAGTTTACGGCAGACACATTGGCAACGATCGCCGACGAAGTGCAGCGAGTATCATCGCAGCGCATCGATGATGAAGAGTTTGAAAACGCGCGTCAGCAGATTCTTGGCTCATTTGCTCGCAACTGCGAGACACCACAACAAACGGCCTCGCTGGTCTATACACTTGTTCAGTATGGCCTGCCCTTCGACTATTTTGACAGACACATCGAGGCAATGCAAGCACTTACACCTGATTCAGTATCGGCAGTGCAGCAGCAGTATTTCACGACCAAGGAATGGATCGTTGGTATCAGCGGCAAACAATCCGTGATTGAGCCTGCACTGCATCCGTACGTTTCTGCTGTTGAATCATGGTCTCCCGAGGGTTATGCCCCATGATGCTCCTTGCCGCCTGCATTGTGATCATCGGCGTTCTTCTTGCGATACGAAAGAAGTATGACGTGCGCCTGGTACTGATGCTGGCAGGCATCGTATTGACGATTGTTGCGGGGAAGCCACTCGTCGTGCTCGAAGTGATCGGCAAGACACTCAGCAATACAGATGTTACCGGACCAATCTGCAGTGCTATGGGCTATGCCTTTGTCCTGCGCAGTCTTGGTGCTGATCGAGAGCTTGTTGCACTATTGGCACGTCCGCTCCGCAAGGCTCGGTGGCTACTCGTGCCGGGTGGCTGCTTGATTGGGTTCGTGACGAATGCGGCGATTCCGAGTCAAACGGCAACAGCTGCGGCTGTAGGACCAATTCTCATCCCCTTGATGCTCGCTGCAGGCTACAACCGCATCGCTGCGGGCGCTACACTGCTGCTGGGCTGCAGTATTGGCGGCAATCTTCTCAATCCGGGAGATGCAGATGTTGTTTCTGTGCGAATCGCCACCAATGTGCCGCAGGATGTAGTGATGTCGGCCGTGGCTATGCCCAACGTGCTCGCACTCGTTGCTGCTGTTACCGTCTTGGTATTGATGCTGCGGCGTCCAGAGTATCATACAGCCGATGTTCACCAAGCATCGAATGCTGCTGATGATCAGTTCACCTTGCGCCGTTTTGCGATGGCAATGTTAGCCCCCTTACCCGTGCTGGCGCTGATTGTCACGCAGCCCCGTTTAAACCTGTTTCCCGGCATAACGCAGCACTACCCAGAGGGACTTCCAGTCTACAGCGTCATGTTTGCATCCACCTTTCTTGCCATGATCATCAGCTACACATCCAATGTTGCGCTTAATCAACATGTCAGCAAACTCACATCAGAGTTTTTTGATGGAATGGGATATGGTCTGGCGAAGGTCATCTCGATCATCATTGCGGCGGCATGCTTCCTGGCCGGACTCCAGTCAGTGGGGTTGATTCAGCAGGTATCGGTGCTTCTTCTCGGTGATCCAACATTTGCGACAATTGCGAGCCCCATTGCCACATGGCTTATGGCCATGCTGAGTGGATCGGGGACTGCTCCAGCAGTTTCATTCGCTCAGGCAGTGTTACCGTCGTTTGTAGCAGACGGCCAAATTCCGCTGGCTATCATGCTTGGCGTGATGGCAGGCATCGGCGCAAATGTCGGCAGGACCATGTCGCCCGTTTCTGCTGTGATGTACTTTGTAAGCGATCTGGTAACGGCAGAGCCCCGAGAGCTCATTGCGGTTGTAGCACTGCCGCTCGTTGCCGCCCTTGGCACCGTGATCGTATACGGACTCGTATCTTCGTAGCCCATGGACTTGATCTACGCAGATTACGCAGCAACGACTCCAACAGACCCGAGGGTTCTCGAGGCTATGCTGCCGTATTTCACGGAGTCATTTTACAACGCCGCAAGTGCCCATTCTGGTGGTCTCACCGCACAGCGTGCTGTGATGAAGGCCCGTATGGACATCGCTCGTCATGTGGGCGGAGTGATGAATGAAATCATCTTCACGTCAGGTTCGACCGAGGGAATTAACCTTGCCATCATCGGCGCGGCCCGAGCTGCACAAGCTGAAGGGGGCTCGGGCAGACGCCGGATTGTGACGATGAAGACGGAGCACCCTGCCGTACGTGATGCAGCTGAGTACTGTAAGCGATTTGGATGTGAGGTCATCTATCTACCGGTTGATTCGCAGGGACGTGTTGACATCGAAGCCGCACGCAGCAGCATTAACGAGGAGACTATTCTCGTATCGGTGATGATCGTCAACAATGAGACGGGCGTTGTGCAGAATATTAGGCCAATAGCCGATATCGCACGTGAGCACGGTGCATTGTTCATGACTGATGCAACGCAGGCATACGGTAAGATTCAGCTGAATGTTGATGAACTTGGCATAGATATTCTCACGATTTCCGGACACAAGATCTACGGTCCGAAAGGTGTTGGGGCTCTCTACGTCAGGGCAAGGAAGAAGTTCCTTTGTCCGATTGAACCAATGATGTACGGTGGTGGACAGGAGTATGGCTTCCGCAGTGGTACGCTGAACGTTCCGGGCATCGTTGGCTTGGCGGTAGCAGGAGAGATCGCATTGGCATCCTTAACCGCGGAATCACAGAGAATCAATGCACTGCGAGAGCGTTTCGAGCGCGAGCTCTGTGAGCTTCCTGGAGTCAGCATCAATGGCGACGGGGCCTGCAGGAACTACAACATCAGCAATGTGCTGTTTCGAGCTGTCAACGTCGACGAATTCATGCGTGAAATGGCAACAATTGCCTGTAGCAAGGGTAGTGCATGTTCGACAGCGAAATCAACAGCATCGTCGGTGCTCTTAGCCATGGGACGCAGTGAACAAGAAGCAAATAGTTCACTGCGTTTTTCGTTTGGTCGTACTACAACAGAATCCCATGTCGATCGACTCCTGCAGGAGCTCAAACGAGCTCATGCGATCCACTTTACACCACAGTCGTAAGAACGAGATCATGTCAGATACCGCACTCGTACAAAAGCTCTCCGAGAACATTGGTTCAATCAAGAATGAGATCGGAAAGGTTATCGTTGGGCAAGCCGACGTTGTAGACCAGCTCTTGATCTCGCTCTTTGCAAGGGGACACTGTCTGCTTGTTGGTGTTCCAGGTCTTGCGAAAACCCTGCTCATCAGAACCCTGTCAGAGTCGATGGATCTCTCGTTCTCGCGTGTGCAGTTTACTCCCGACTTGATGCCGGGCGATATCACCGGTACGGAAGTGATCGAGGATAATCTGTCAACTGGACAGAAGACCTTTAGGTTTGTTAAAGGGCCCGTGTTTGCAAACATTGTGCTGGCCGACGAAATCAACCGGACGCCCCCTAAGACTCAGGCTGCTCTTCTCGAGGCGATGCAGGAGCACAGCGTAACCGCTTCTGGAACAACCTATCAGTTGTCGCAGCCGTTCTTCGTACTTGCAACGCAGAACCCGATCGAACAGGAAGGTACATATCCACTGCCTGAAGCTCAGCTCGACCGCTTCATGTTCAACTTGCTGCTCGATTATCCATCGTACGACGAAGAAGTTAGTGTTGTTCGGTCAACAACCGGTGGCTCATCAGCCAAGGTGCAGAAGGTGATCACGTCTCAGGATATAATCACGTATCAAGAACTGGTACGCCGTGTGCCAGTGGCAGATAACGTGATCGAGTATGCTGTGAAGATGGTCCGTGCAACACGTCCGGCTCATACATCAGTTGCCATGGTAAAGAGCTACATCAGCTATGGTGCGGGCCCGCGAGCCTCGCAGTATTTGGTGTTAGGCGCAAAGAGTCGTGCTGCACTGCAAGGACGATTTACACCGAGCATTGATGATGTGAAAGCCGTAGCCTTGAGCGTGTTGCGTCATCGTATCGTAACAAACTTCACTGCTGAAGCTGAAGGCGTTACAACTGACAAGATCATTCAGGAACTCATCAAGAGCGTTTAGGCCGTACCTTTGTTGCTACTATGGGCCTTGTAGCAATCGTCGGCCGACCAAACGTTGGCAAATCAACACTGTTCAATCGCATCATCGAGGAGCGCCACGCTATCGTGGAGGGCCAGCCTGGTGTTACGCGGGACAGACTCTACGCCAAAGCGGAATGGGCGGGTAAGCACTTCCAGATCGTCGACACCGGAGGTATCGTTCCACGGAGCGAAGATGTCTTCGATAAGGCGATCCGCGAGCAGGCTATGCTTGCCATTGAAGAAGCCGATGTTATCGTTTTTGCGGTAGACGGCCGTGACGGTGTTACGCCGGTTGACTCCGACATCGCCAAGCTGTTGCGCGCATCGTCAAAGCCGGTCGTCCTTGTTGTCAACAAATGCGATAACGCCACTGCCGACCTGAATGCCGCCGAGTTCTATTCGCTTGGGCTTGGCGAGCCCTTTGCCATCTCTGCCTTGAACGGACGATCCACAGGCGACTTCCTCGATGCTGTTGTTGCCGAGATAGATGATAACGACGATGAAGAAGACACACGTCTCAAGATAGCAATCGTGGGTAGGCCTAACGTTGGTAAGAGCTCACTGACAAATGCATTGCTAGGTAAAGACCGCATGGTGGTAACACCCATCGCCGGAACCACGCGTGATGCTATCGATAGTGTGCTGACGTACTACGGCGAACAGATCGTTCTCATCGATACGGCTGGACTACGTAGGCGCAGCAACATCTCCGAAAGTGTCGAGCTCTACAGCACCATGCGCACCGCGCGTGCAATTGACCGATCAGATGTTACGATCATTGTTGTCGATGCAACTCAGGGCCTAGAGGCGCAAGACAAACGCATCATCGCCGATGCAGAGGTTGCTCGAAAGGGGCTCATCATTGCGCTGAATAAATGGGACTTAATCGAGAAGGACACAAAGACCGCTGATGCCTTTATCAAGAAGATCAAGGAAGAGCTTCCAACCCTGGATTATGTACCGATCATTACGATCTCTGCTGTGACCAAGCAGCGTATCACGAAGGTGATCGAGATGGCCAAGGAGATCCAGGCGCGTCGCTGTGTTCGTATTCCTACCCATGAACTGAACGAAGAACTTATTGCGATGCTAGAACGCACGCCCCCTCCAAGTGTGAAGGGACGAGATCTCCGCATCAACTATGTTACGCAGGTTAAGACCGAGCCGCCATTGTTTGCATTCTTCTTGAACTTTCCTGAACTGCTGCCTGATGCCTACAAGCGATTCATCGAGCGTCAGCTACGCAAGCTGCACGACTTCGAAGGCGTGCCCATCAGCTTTGTGTTTCGGAAGAAGAGTCGGGACTAAAACAGGTGTAGTTCTTTGCTCAGGACAAGCAGCCCTATCGCAAGAACTACCCAGCCGAATATTGCCCGAAGAATCTTGCTGTCCAGCCGACGTGAGAGTACTGTGCCCGTCATGATGCCCAGGACCGTTAACACTGTGAACGCGGCAACAAAGCCCCAGTCGTAAACGTATCCCTGAGCAAGATCAACCGCGACTCCTGTGGCTGAGTTGACACTGATCAGCACGAGAGATGATGCAACAGCGCGCTTCATGTCGAGTCCAGCCCAAAGTGCCAGTGCTGGCGTCATCAAGAATCCTCCCCCAACTCCAAGAAGCCCGCCAATCCCACCAACGATCAGACCAAAGGCAGATAGGAGCATGGGATTGTTCTTTTGCTGGGATGCCGACTCTGGACGCTTGCGCATCATAGCGACGGCAGCGCTGACCAATATCAATCCAAACAACAGCATCTGCGTGGATTGGGGTACAAACTCATCGAGATACCCACGAACGAGAATCAACGATGCTATTGTCGCAGGACCGAACCATGCAATGGTCTTCCAGTCGATCATCTTCTCTTTGGCCTGCATCGCCACAGCGACGGCTGAAGAAATGGCCACAACAAACAGCGCATAGCCATCAGCGAGGTTTGGATCGATACCCCCGAGATAGACGAATGCTGGCACGGCCACAATGGCACCACCAGCTCCGATCAACCCGAGAGAGGCGCCAATCACTAGAGCAATGCCGGCTAGGAGAAGGCTCATACTTGGACCCAGGCTAGCATGCCACCAGTCAGATTGACAACGTTGGTAAATCCACTGAGCTCAAGAAACATGCAGGCTTGCTGACTTCGATTTCCCGATCTGCAATAGACAATAAGCTCTTTGTTACGGTAGTCATCGAGTTCGCCTATGCGCTCGGGCAGTTCGTTGAGTGGGATGAGCATTGACGGTTCGAGAGAAAACTCTTCATGCTCCTCTTGCTGGCGTACATCAAGCAGGTGGGGTTGCTCGCCTGCACCAAGTC
>CAZAGH010000021.1:0-7960 GCA_964484755.1 uncultured Melioribacter sp.
AACTGCTTGTGCATCAGTTAGATACGGACCACCTTCGAGGAATGACTTTACAGAGTTGTCTTGAGGATCAAAGACTAGCACCCGTCCATAGAAGTCTGAGTAAGCGGCATTGTCGATTGTTGTACCTTGCTCTTTGGCGCGATCATAGGTATGCTGTGGCAATGTCCAGCCTTCTGTCAGAGCAGCAGCATAGCGCGCACCTGGCTTATCGTTGCCTGTTTCTGTGATGTAGATTTTGCCGTCTGTTTTGTTGACTTGACCCCACTCGAGGCGTGTAAAGCCAGTGATGCCTTGCTGTTTAGCCCATGCATGAGGGGCTACCATGATGTCCCAGTTCTTCACTGGATCGTTTGGTACTTCTACCCAGGTACCCGTGAACTGTCCACTGTTCTGCTTGTAGAAGTACAATTTGCCCTTGGTGAAATCTCCTGGTTGGTCAGCCACGAACTTTGTGAAGAGTGACTTACCTGCTTCGCCATCCTCGAAGAGATAGACTGTCTTCTGATCGTCCATAATCACGCCGGCTTCAAAACCTTGACGTCCCCAGTTGTATTGCTTGCGAACACCCTTTGCATTGACTGGATCGATCTCTACCATCCAGTTGAGATTCTCATAACGCTTGATCTTCTTGCCGTCGAGCCCTGCAAAACCAGAAGGTAGCAGCTTGCCAATCTCGAAATCCGTTGTGTCGAGAAAACCCTTGCCACTTGAGTAAATCCCCGAATTGCTTGTTTGATACCACTCCTCAGCGGTCCAAACGCGATTCTGCCATGAGATACCACCGCAGTTCATTCCTGTTTCGCCTACGGTGTTCTTGAAATCAACATTGAAGAACTTACCCTTGCGTCCGTCTGCAAGTGTTTGCTCAAGTACTTCGACCGTTCCGTCTGGCTTCTTACCAAGCTTGAACATCGTCATGCCGCCACCATCGCCAATCTTAGGATTCGCTTCAATCATCTCGTGATTTACGATGGCGTAACCGAGTGATGTTCCTGTAGGATCAGCTGCATATCCGATATAGTCATGCCACTGCTTTGCAGCTGCTTTGCCAGTGTTTGTCTCAACTGAGTCAACGCCACCAACAAAAATGTTCTGGTACTTCAGCGGTGACGGAGGTACGACAACGCGTCCCTGCAAATACGGGATCAAAGTGACTGGTTCGATGCGAACCGGGAAATCCTGCGCTGTTACGGATGCAAATGCAAGGCAACCGAGCGCAACACTGCGTAGAAAGTTCATTGTGATACTCCAATGAAAGGTGAAAAGTAGATTCGTCTATCAAGCGATGCGCGAACCTACCGTTGGCCTTTCACCAGAGTGTTACAGAAGAGTTAGCAGTTGGATATCGTGTGTTAAGAAATCGTCTCCACAACATCCATGCCTCTGTCTTGCAGGGCAGCACGAGCCCCCTGCAGATCTGTGAGCGTTACTACCACGCGCTTGCCGTTCTTGAGCGCAAGCTCCATGCCTTGCTTTCCGTTCCATACATAGCCCATACGGTTGCCGAAGTTCCAGCGGATGCCCCAGCCACCGAATTCTCCGAAGGGGCTAACCTTACGTAGGGTTATCGATTGTATGTCTGACCAAACAATGAGGCGTCCGCCGCCGAGATGAAACGGTGGCATTTTGATGCGAATGCCTTCGTCGGCAATGGTTACATGCAGTCGCGTAAACCACATAATGACCGCGATTGTGCCCGTGAACAGAAACTGAATGAACACCGTTATCCATGGTGCGAAATCATCATGGGCTGCCGTTGCATGCGAGCGCTGATCATACTCCAGGAGAGTTACAATCCCCCCTGTGAATAGGACGGAGAACAGCATCGCGCCGAGCACGACATAGAGAACGATTCGTGGTGGCTTTTGCACTTCATGATGTGTCATGGGGCTAATTTGCGAAATGCTTACAACACGTGATGTCATCAGGTTCTGGATCCCACTTAGTCTTACCTGGCTTATGATGGCCATTGAGGGTCCGGTTGTAGCATCCGTCGTTGCCCGCCTGCCCAATGCAGAGCTTAATCTAGCGGCTCACGGTGTAGCATTTGCGCTAGCGATGTTCATCGAGGCACCGGTGATCCACCTGCTGAGCACATCGGTGGCTCTTGCACGAGATTGGGCATCATTTACGCAACTGCGACGGTTTACGAGGCGCGTTAATGGGGCGGTTACAGCAGGTATGCTGCTCTTATGCGTGCCGGTAGTGTTCACAACAGTGACGTCTTCCATGATGGGGCTCCCTGGTGAAGTTTCGTCACGTATGTACTGGGCTCTCATCGTACTTGTGCCGTGGCCTGCTGCCATTGGCTATAGGCGTCTGTATCAGGGGTTGCTTATTCGTAACGGACACACCAAGGTGGTTGCCTATGGTACGATCGTGCGCATGTTGGTGGTGATCGTCAGTGCCGTGTCGTACTCGTTTACCGGACTCGAGGGCGTGATCGTTGGTGCGCTTGCGCTCACCACAGGCGTCTTTCTCGAAGCAGCGGCAGTTCGCGTAATGTGTCAGCCGATCATACGTGAGTACAAGTCGCGTCCGCATCTAGACGGACTGCCCCTAACCAACGCAGAGATCTCCACGTTCTGGATGCCCCTTGCCGCAACGTCGCTGATCGGATTTGTGGTAACACCCACCTTGTCGTTCTTCATGGTACATGCGCCCAACCCAATCGCATCGCTTGCCGTGCTGCCGGTTGTAGACTCCTTCGTGTTCCTGTTCCGCAGTTTCGGCTTCTCCTATCAGGAGGTGGGCATTGCCCTCATGGGGAAGAACTTCGAAAACTATGCTGCAGTGCGCCGAGTGGCATTTTACACAGTAGTCATCACGACAGGTTTGTTGGGATTATTGGCCCTAACGCCGCTCATTGATGATGTCTATATCCTAGCCTACGGACTCGAACGGCATCTTGCTGAGTATGCTGTATGGCCAACAATTCTGCTCATTCCGTTGCCGTCGATCGCTGTGGCGTATTCGCTCTACCGGGCTGTATTGATAACGAATCGACAAAATGTCAAGGTAACCCTTTCAACGGCGCTTGAGGTAGGGGGCATAACAGTCATGATGATCGCCCTTGTGAACTTCACGGACCTCAATGGCGCCCTAGCTGCAGCCATTGCTATGGCTGTTGGTAGAACTGCTTCGACGATCTATCTGAAGGTGAATGCAGGACGTGCTCTATCCAGCTAGGTTCGGTATCTTTGACCCCTTATGGAACCGTTGATAGAAGTCAAAAACCTCGTCACAGAATTCCGCTCAGACGTCTATGATGTCAAGGCCGTAAACGACGTAACATTTACCGTCCACAAAGGCCGCACCCTCGGCATCGTTGGTGAGTCTGGATCCGGTAAGTCTGTGACCAGCCTAAGCTTGATGCGACTCATCCCCTCGCCCCCTGGCAAGATCACGGGTGGGCAGGCACTCTTTCATGAGAAAGACGGATCGGTCACGGACCTGCTTCAGGTTTCGGAAGAAACCATGCGCACATATCGTGGTAATCGCATCGCGATGATCTTCCAGGAGCCGATGACGTCGCTCAATCCGGTGTTTACCTGCGGTGATCAGATCATCGAGGCAATCCGGCTTCACCAGAATGTATCCAAAGAAGAAGCCCAGGCGCGCACGTTGCAACTTCTCAACGAAGTAAAACTTCCGCGTCCGGAGCAGATGATGACGTCGTATCCGCACCAACTCTCGGGCGGACAAAAGCAGCGTGTGATGATCGCGATGGCAATGTCCTGCAACCCCGACTTGCTGATTGCCGACGAACCAACGACTGCTCTCGATGTAACAGTGCAGGCAACGATTCTCGATCTGATGCGTTCACTGCAGAAGCAACACAACATGTCGATGATGTTCATCACGCACGACCTTGGTGTGATCGCCGAGATCGCCGATGATGTGATCGTGATGTACAAGGGCAAGATCGTAGAGCAGGGGTCTGTGCAGCAGATCTTTGAGAACCCTCAGCACCCATACACCAAGGGGCTCCTGGCTTGCCGTCCACGACTTGACAAGAAACTCAAGGTTCTACCGACCGTTCGTGACTTCATGGACGAGGCAGCCGACGGAACGATCACAACACGCACGCGCGATACGGTCGAGTCCCTCGTCCACGAGCTCGAGTTCTCACGTCAGGAGATTGATGAGCGTAACGCTAAGCTCAAGACCATGAGCCCCCTGCTTGATGTGCAGAACCTGCAAGTACACTTCCCGATCAAGAGCGGGTTCTTTGGTCGTACAACAGGACATGTAAAAGCTGTAGACGACATCTCGTTCTCCGTGATGCCGGGCGAGACACTTGGTCTGGTGGGCGAATCTGGCTGCGGCAAGACCACGACAGGTCGAGCTGTGCTACGCCTTGTCGAGCCAACGGGTGGCAAGGTCGTATTCGATGGCAAAGACGTTCGGTCGCTCGGAACCACAGAGCTCAAGACCATGCGCAATGACTTTCAGATCATCTTCCAGGATCCGTATTCATCGCTCATCCCACGATTGAGTGTTGGCAGTGCGATCATGGAAGTGCTTAACGTGCACAACATTGGCGCGAACGAGAAAGAGCGCAAAGAACACGTTCTGTATCTGCTCGATAAAGTCAATTTGCTTCCGCGACACTTCTCAAATTATCCTCACGAATTCTCCGGTGGACAGCGTCAGCGCATCTGCATCGCACGCGCACTGGCTCTAAAGCCAAAGCTCCTGATCTGCGATGAAAGTGTGAGTGCTCTTGACGTATCTGTGCAGGCCCAAGTCCTAAACCTACTCGTACAACTGCGGGATGAATTCAATCTGACGTATATCTTCATTTCCCACGACCTGAGTGTAGTGAAGTTCATCAGCGACAGAATCGCCGTAATGAATGCTGGCAAGATTGTCGAAATGAATACGTCGCAGGAGCTTTACGCTGCTCCAGAGCAGGACTATACGAAGCGACTCATCAGCGCTATCCCCACGGGGACGCTTGATGTAATTCGTGCTCGAATGAATCAGGCCCATGCATGATCGAACTGCGTGACATCAAAAAGTCGTTTGGAACAAAGGTTGTTCTCAACGGCGTAACCTGTGCGATCCCAACAGGCAAGACAACTTGTGTGATCGGCCGATCCGGCTGCGGCAAGAGCGTGTTGCTGAAGCACATCGTAGGATTGTTGCGAGCAGATAGCGGCGTTGTGTCTATCGATAACCGCACGCTCGATTCTATGACCAAGGACGATCTCTTTGCGATGCGTCAATCTATCGGCTACGTTTTTCAGGGGGCTGCCCTGTTCGACTCGCTTTCTGTCTTCGAGAACGTGGTCATCGGACTCGTTGAACACGGTGTGAACGACAAAGAGCTCCTAGCAAGCGAAGGACGTCGCGTTCTGAGTTCCGTAGGATTGCTCCCGAGCTTCGAGCTGAAGGGAACTGCTGCGTACGAACGTGAATTTTCCATCCTTGCGCAGAAGCGTCCGAGCGATCTCTCAGGCGGCATGCGCAAGCGTGTCGGTGTAGCCCGTGCACTGGTGGGCAAACCGGCGTACATTTTCTACGATGAACCAACAACCGGACTCGATCCGGTAACGTCGCAACAGATCGATGATCTTCTCAAGCACGTTGCTACGTCGATTGATGTAACATCGGTGGTCATCACACACGACATGTTCAGCGTCTACAACATTGCAGACCATGTTGTGATGCTGCATGAGGGGAAGGTGCAGTTCGATGGCACGGTAGATCAGCTGCGATCGTCGAAAGATCCAGTTGTGGCCGAATTTTTGGACCGCTTTGAGCGTTAACCGCGGGTGTAACATAAGCCCCGTTCATTACTTCTTGTTTCCATGAATCACCACACCTACAAAAGCTGGCTCCGTATGACGATATCCCGTGCAGTTGTGCTCGTGATCGTGCTGGTTGCCAGTGCCACAGCCTCGTTAGCGCAACTGGTGCTCAATGGTGTAGCAATTCCTGGTGTTGGTTCCTTTGTGAGCGCATCGAAATTCCCTGAGGTCACGGTGCGGTTCCGCGCCACGCTCAATGGTTCGCCAACAAATGTTGATGTACAGGATCTGTACCTGCTTGAAGCGAATGTGTTTCGTCGGGTAACAAATCTTACGCAAGAAGGATCTGGTCTGCACACGCTGACGTTCACAACATCGATCTTCAGCACTCGCGTAAACAGCATTCCAACAACTACAAGCGCCAATCTCGCACTTCTTGCCGTTCGAAACGGCGACGTGGGCACACTTCCGATTTTTTGGGACGGTTTTACTGCCACACGAGGAGGTTCTGTCTTTGTTGTTGACAGCCTCTTTCGTCGTGTACCGCTCTACCTCGACTTCGGCGATGTTACTCCTGGCGTCGAGCAGATGCGCAAACTGAATCTGCGCACCTTTGCTTCGACAGTTGATGCTCAAGGTAATGAGCGTCGATTGACAATCGACACGCTTCGCACATCGTCATCGAACTTCAGGATTGTCTGGAAGGGCACCTACGGAGCAAAGGCGCCGCCAGTTTCTGTTGATGCAGGTACAGACTATCGATTCGATTTGTATTGCAATGCCACCACGACCGAGCCGATAAGCGACGTTCTTACCATTGTTTACGAAGGCGGAATGCGTCACGAAGTGATGCTGTTTGCCAATACGCCTACGTACAAGCCTACGACCATTCTGCAGGTCATCACTCCGAACGGTGGAGAGAACCTTGCGGCCTGTCAGAATGTCCCCATCAGATGGAAGGGGGCTATTCAGGGCTTTCACTCGCACGTTGAATACTCCGTAGATAACGGACGATCATGGAAGTTCATCGACTCAACATTAGACTCGTCGGTTATCTGGCAAGTGCCCGTTGAATACACCGATAACGCGAAGGTTCGTGTCTATCAAAAGCAGGGCGCTTCAGGTGCGCGATGGCTCAATGGCGAAGCTTCTCCTGCCACGAATCTTGCGTTCAGCGCTAATGGACGCTACCTGGCCGTGGCACATCAAAATGGAATCATTGTTGAGTGGGATGTGGCTACATCAACGAAGACTGCATCGTACGTTGCCGAAGGCGTCATCCCAGGGTCAACCAAAGTTTCACGTCTGGCCTACCTCGGTAACACGAGGAGCATTGCTGCAATCGTTGACAGACCAGCCCCTTCACGAGATCTGTTGATACGGTTCAATCCAGGCACAACGCTCCCTGTTGCACGCGTTGATGTTAGTCACTCGAATGCAGGGGAGATCATTTCCGACAGTACAGCATCAACCATTTACGTTGCCGGAGTGATGAGCGCGCGACTCCGCGTGTTCAATGGCGCAACGCTTGCCGAGCAAGGCGAGGTGGTCTTTGAAGCCCCATCATCAGCAGCACGTGCAGCTGATGGTGTACTTGTACTCTCGCTGATCAATGGCGATGTAGTGCGATTTGATCCATCTGCCGGCAAGGAGATTTATCGATTCAAGGCTAATCTGCCGAACATCGGCGGTCCAGTTATCCGTGATCTTTCGGTGTCTCGCACAAACCGACTGATCGCACTAGCAGGTGAAGCAAATGAAGGTAAAGGTAACTCTCCGCAGGAGCAACGTACACTAGTTTATGACACACAGACGAATTCTCTGATTCGTGTGATCTACCGCGAAGGTTCAAACGTTGTTGGCATAACAATCAATCCGAGTGAGACCTACGTTACAATGGGGTTTGCTGGCCAGCCGCAGATTCGTCAGTACGATGTTGTTAACCGCCAGATCCTTGGTCCGATACCAGGAATGCCAGGACACAGTCAGCTCATGACAGATGTCGAGTATGGGGCTGATGGTTCAACGCTTGCGTCGTGCTCTGAAGACACACGCGACAATCTTTTGCTTCGCCGCATCATTACACCGGAATCCGATGAGTCTGATGCAACCTTTAGAATTGTTCCACTCGATGTGGCCACACCGCAGTTGTCATTCGGTGTGCACTATATCGGCGTAACTGTTGATACGTTGATCGGAGGCTC
>CAZAGH010000021.1:8060-28098 GCA_964484755.1 uncultured Melioribacter sp.
TGCGTTCGTGATACTGCAAGAAAGACGTTTGCCATCATCCGCAATGATGATCCTATACCAGTAGTCATAGACGGCATCTCAATGCGCAAGGGGCTCTTTTCGCAGTTCCGCGTGCGAGGGTATTCGCCGGGCGACACGCTGCAGCCGGGTGAGAGCATGAGTGTTGAGATACTCTTCGTACCTACGCAGCGCGGACATGATACCGACCAGGTTGTCATTCGTTACGCAGGACAAAATGCTGTCGTGCGATATGTGCGTGTACTCGGCCGTGGTGCTGGGGCAGATATCGATATCTCACATCCAACTCTGGCCTTTATCCCAGAGATCGCTGAACGCGTTGTGACTCTTGCGAACCGCACAGCTAATCCGATTACGCTAACGTCTGCTGCGTTTTCGGCAGGAGCCCCCTTCACGACAAGTGCTGTTTTTCCTGTGGTCATCCCGCCGGCGGATTCGATCACGATCGGAATTCGTCACACAGGTGGCTTGATCTCTGGTAGCGATGAGCTCTTGTTCGAGGTAACGCCTTGCGCTGCTACAACAAGCGTGCGCTTGGTATCGTATCAGGGCACAGCGACCGTCTTCATGAAGGATGTTCGTGTTGATCCACGTCTGACGGCGGAGCTGCCGATTGTTGCGAACATTACTGAGAATGTTCAGTACAACGGTGTGCGTCCGCTCGAGGTGAAGATGCAGGTCTACCAACGTCACTTCTACGCCGATTCTGTGCGCGTGGAAGGGGGCGATGGAGAGCTTGTCTCGCAGACGGTCGATGGTGATATCCGCACGATCACCGTGCGCATGAATGCGCCGTTCAAGAATCGTGAGAATGTTGTGGCCTATGCTATTGGTCGTGCCGGCATCGCAGAATTTGATTCGTCAGTTGTAACGTTCGATACAAGTGCGGTGGGCTTCGGCGGTGCTGTTACAACAGGCTACAAGACTGGACTGCTACGGATCGCGAATCCGAATCCAAATCGTCATGTTCTTGTAAGCACTGGTCCGGTGATTCGCTCAGTGAGCCCCCTGCCTGCCACAGATGGAGTTACAGTTGAGGTTACAAGCGAGCGTCAGTCGCTGGCCACACTTCGCATCGTTGATGCGCAAGGCACAACCATTGCTATGTTAGACCTAGCAGTAGGTCGGGGCCGCACCACAACGCATATGGACGTAAGCACATTTGTTCCGGGCGTGTATACGATGATCCTGAGTTCGCCAACATCTTCTCATGCGCAGTCTGTAGTGGTGGTTCGTCCATGAAGTACCTTATTCTCGCAGCGATGCTCGTTGTTTCGAGTAGTCTTACCACGGCAGCTGACACGACTCTTACACGCACGAGCATTGGTGGAGGCATAGCTGCTGGCATCAATCAGCATTCAGCGAACTTTCGTCAGCTCACAAGTTTCCCTGCATGCTGTCCAGAGTACACATCGGGAAGTGGATTCCATCTCGGCTACTGGCTCAATCTTGCCTATCAGCCAGAGTCGAATCTCTTTGGTTTGCCATACTCGTATGGTGTAAGACTCAGTGGCACAGCGTTTTCCGGTGAGCTTGCCGACGATGAAGAGATCGGCATGGTGATCAATGGATCGAACGTTACGCGGGGTATGGCACGTCACACAATTGATGCAACGTTTACGACCGTTGGTGTAGAGCCATACCTGCAATTACAATCGATCGCAGGAACGCCGCTATCGGTAACGGCCGGACTGTTGGCAGGATTTCCTGTGGCCGCGACGTTCGATCAAAAGGAAGAACTCGTCGAGCCTACAGACCCTTCTTACACGTTTGAAACGGGAAGCCGATCACGTGGGATTACGAACGGAGACATTCCGAGTCCTGCAAGCCCCTTGCTAGCAGCAGTGATTGGTGTAGGGTACAGGCACGAGCTTGATGCACAGCGTGCGATCGAGCCCCGAATTGAAACGTTGATTGGGTTAACAGATCTGACATCTGCTGTATCATGGGGAGTAGCCTCGTTTCGTGTTGGCGTGAACTTCCACTATCGCATTCCGAAACCTGTCATAGCTCCACCACCACCCCCTCCGCCACCACCGCCAGTCGAGACACCAGTGCGCGTGCCTGTTCTGTCTTCGAAGCTCATGGTGCCGCAGATGACGCCATCGCAGCTCTCTGGTGTACGCAATGTTGCTGTAACACGAGAGTATGTTGATGCAGCACCGGTGATGTTCTTTGCAAAGAACAGCACGGAGGTAATTGGTACGACCAAAACGCAGTCACAATTGCAGCAGGACGTCTCGCTGGCAATCACTGCATACATGAAGCAGCATCCCGAAGCAAAGCTCACGCTCGTAGGCTCTGCCGCTTACGACGAAGATCAGGCTGTGGCGCGTGAGCGTGTCTCATATGTGACACGGTTGTTGGGTCTGCCGACGGAACAACTTGAACGTCGTCTTGTAAAGCTGCCAGCCCCTGAGTATCCCGAGCTTGCTGAAGAACATCGTAGTGTTCAGTTCCTTGTGAACGGGGCTCCACAGATCTTCCGCGTGGAGCGCACCAAGGACAGCATCGAAACGATCACTCCATTGCGCATTCCAGTAGGACATCTTGTCTCGTGTGATACGACCTGCACCTCAAGTCTTTCCGCAAGCATTGCTGGACGTATGCTGCGTGTAGAAGGCGACGCACCAACGTATACGGTGGTGATCGATTCCACGGCACTACAGCTCATGAAAGAAGGAGAGTACGCGGCTATCCGCGGACAGGTTGCATTTGCATTCGAGGCCACGACGTCGGTTTCGCAAGAGCAGGTGTCATACACGAACATCGATCCGCGTGTAACCGTGCGACTCTTGCCTGCTGGGCAAACAAGCAACAATGTCTCTTCAACGTTGTGCTACTTTGACTTTAATGGAGCAACCATCACCAGCTTCAACGAACGCGCTTTTGCTGTGATCAAAGAGTCTATTGCCAGCGGCAAGCGTGTTGAGATCATCGCTACCACAGATCATCTTGGCACCGCCGCTTCAAATGCAGCCCTCGCTGAACGTCGTGCCGCAGCAGCCATTGAACGTCTTGTTGCACTTGGTATTGCCAAGGACCGCATCATTGCCGGCACGTATACTACTGCTGCTGCTGAAAATGGTTCACCGATGGAGCGCGTTGCTAACCGTTCCGTAAAGATCATTATTCGAGACTAAGGGGCGATCGTGATATACCGCAGTGATTATCTGCTACGCAGCGATATTACGTTTCTCAATCAAGGGTCGTTCGGTGCGTGTCCGATTGAACTCCTCAATGAGCAGCGCCGATGGATCGAGCGACTGGAATCGCAACCAGTGTTGTACTTCCGCGAACTGATGCACGAGATGCGGAGTGCACGACAAGCACTTGCCAGTTACGTAGGCGCGAAGCCCGAAAACCTTGCCTTTGTAACAAACTCAACGTTTGGTGTCAATGTCGCTGCGCATGCTGTAGCTGAACATCTCCAACCAGGTGATGAAATCCTCTCGAATGATCACGAGTATGGGGCGTGTAATCGTGCATGGCACATGCATGCCGTGAGTAAGGGTGCGCACTACGTGCAGCCCCACATTCCCATTCCGGTGCCACGTCCGGAAGATCTTGTCGAGATCATTTGGTCTAATGTTACCGAACGCACAAAGGTGCTCTTCATAAGCCACATTACATCACCTACGGCTGTTCGGTTGCCTGTAGAGGAGTTGTGCGCGCGTGCAAGAGAGCGCGGCATCATCACGATCGTTGATGGATCGCATGCTCCCGGACATATACCGCTGGATCTTTCGACGCTAGGCTGCGATATGTATACGGCTAACTGCCACAAGTGGATGTGCACGCCCAAGGGCAGTGCATTTCTCTGGGTTAGTGATGAGTGGGTCGAACGCATGAAGCCCCTTGTTGTGAGCTGGGGTTCTGACATTCCAACCGTTGGCGACGGGTGTTTTATTGATGAACATGAGTTCTTGGGGACTCGAGACCATAGCCCCTTTCTCACGATTCCCTATGCACTCCAGTGGATGGAGCGTAACGATTGGCCAGCACTACAGCAGCAATGGAGAGCGCTTACGACGGCCGGCGTCGAGCAGCTTTGTACGATCGAGGGAGTGTTGCCGATCAGTGTTGGCGGACACGACCCAATACTCCAGATGGGTACGGTGATCCTACCATTGACTACGAACACCGATGAAATGAAGACATGGCTTTACGATGAGCGCAACGTTGAAGTTGTTGTGCACCGTTGGCTCGACACCCCAATTCTGCGGTTCAGTGCTCACGGACACACGACGTCTAGCGACATTCAGCGGCTATGTGATTGCGTCCGTGAGTACCTAACTCGCTAGTCAGATCCACGCTCGTCGCGTACCCTTTCGATGAAGTCCTCCATGAAAGCCAAGGAATCATCTTGACTAAGACTGATCGTTGCGCCGCCCTCAAGTTCGAGATCAACAAAGACACTTAGGTCCGCATAACTGCAGGTTACACGAGCATTGATGATATCTGCACGAGGTATATCGTGGCCACTGAAATGGAAGATCTTCATCTCAACCTCCAAGAACAAACAACTGTTGTGTTTTTCTTGACGCTGATGGTGGGCCTATGTTGTGCCGAAGAGTCTGTCTCCGGCATCCCCTAAACCTGGTACGATATATCCCACATCATTGAGTTGTCTGTCGAGTGCGGCAATTACAATGTGGGCCTCAGGGTGCGAGGTCTCAACAGCAGCCACACCTTCTGGTGCGCCAATGAGGCAGGCGACCAGTACTTTTTGATGCGGTAGGGGGCGAAGCAGATCAAGTGTTGCAACCATACTGCCCCCTGTTGCAAGCATCGGATCGATCACGATGAATGTTGTCGATGCATCAGAGGGAGGCAGATTGCGATAGTACTCGTCGGGATGAAGTGTCTCTTCGTTGCGCTTTAGACCGATAAAGCCAACACTGGCACTTGGGCAAAGCGCAAGGAACGGTTCCAAGAGACCCATGCCAGCACGCAGAATTGGAACGATGACAACATTGCCATCGATCACGTCTACGACTGTTGTCTCCAGTGGAGTTGCTACGCTTTGCTGATGCGCGGGTAGATGCTTTAGCGTCTCGGCAGCGATATGAAGTCCGATGCGGTGCACTGCTGCACGAAACACGTCAATGTGCGTGTCGCGGGATCTGATGATGGCCAGATCATTCGAGAGTGCTGTACCCGAAAGAACTGTAGCCATGTTAGAACTTCGGATAGAAGAGCAACGTCAGACGCGGGATAGCGTAAATAGTTGTTACATCGGCGATCTCTTGGGAGAGAACGGCCTTACCCGTGTTTGGATTGACGTATCTATGCAGATAGACACCCTCTCCTGGCTTAGCAGGATCTTCCTGAATGCGTCCTTCGGCCAGAGCAGCACGGACGGCATCATCTCTCAACAGTCCGTTTGGATTGAACCACTTTGTGCCGATCTCGTCTTCAATCAACGGGAATGACGATGTGACCATGCCCGTTTGGGATCCCAAAATGATGTCGAAGCGGACATTGACCATCGGATAGAAGACGCCGAATGAGGTCGGTATTGCCACGCCTGCGCCAATACCTGCAATAACACCAAAGCGCGATGTGGTTGTGATGCCATCATTCGTGTGAGCGTAGGCAATACCAGTCTGCGGTAGGAAGTTGACTTTGTTGTATGGGTTGAGCGCATATAACATCGAGAGCTCTGCAACGTTCGTAACGATCGGAGGAAGATTGTAAAGTGCTCGATCTCCAACGTTCTTGGTATACAGGTAGGTGCCCTCGAGAAGGAATCGCGGCGAGAGCTGATACGTGGCTGATGCTCCAATGCTTGAGAGCGATGGATACGAGAACGAAGCGACAGTATCTTCTGTGAGCTCGCGCCATTTCATAGAGACATTCTCTCCAAGTGCGCGCTGATAGAGCTGACGGTATGTTCTACGCTCTGTAACGGTGTTTGAGCCTAGTGTGATGCCAAAGCCAAACACGCGTGGCTTTACAAGGCGCTCGTACGCGGCCGAATCAGCCGAGTACATGTCCATGGCGTATTCGTAGTCCGAATCACGGTCAAAATCATCTTCGTTTGGAACGCGAGGTTGTGCCTGAAGTCCAACGACGGCCAAGGCAACCAGGAGAGGGAGTTTGAAGAGGTTCTTAGCTGTTTGTGTTGTAGCTGTTTGTACTTCTGCGAACGTCATTGAGCGTATCTCCGCAATTTTCTCTGCAACTAGACGCACAAAGGATGGCTCATTTCGCTTTCCTCTGTGCGGTACTGGTGTCATGTATGGCGAGTCTGTTTCGATCATAAACTTGTCAAGGGGCACACGTTCAACGACGTTCTGTAGTGTGAACTTTTTGAACGTGATGTTTCCTGTGAATGAAACATGCATTCCCAAGGAAATAGCACGGTCGAGCACATCAACATCGCTGGAAAAGCAATGGAGTACGCCCTGTAGCGAGCCATCCTGCTCCTGTTCGAGGATGTCGAGGACATCCTGATCAGCGTCGCGATTGTGGATGATCACCGGCAAACCATGCGTTTTCGCGATGCGAAGCTGCTCGCGAAAGTACAATTTCTGAACGTCAGGTGTGCAGAAGTCGTAGAAGTAGTCTAGACCAATCTCGCCGATGGCAACAACTTTGTTGCCGCTACAGGCAGTTTCAACATCTTCGATATCGCTATGGGAGATTTCTCCGGCATGATGCGGGTGAATGCCGACGCCACGAAACAGTCGTGGGTGTGCATCGACTACAGCAATGAGATTCACACGGCTACTTGGCTTGATATCAGGAACGATAATCGCTTCGAGTCCACTCTCAAATGCTCGATTCAGCATTTCGGTACGGTCTGCGTCGAACGCTTCTGTATCGATATGCGCATGAGTATCGATCATGAAGCCCCTTGCAGCTCGTTGATCGCTGCAATGACGGCATCAACGTGACCTGGCACCTTGACCTTTTCGAAGACTCGGACGATCTTGCCCTTGGGGTCGATGATGTATGTCGTGCGTTCTACGCCCATGTACTTGCGTCCGTACATGGACTTCTCTTTCCAGACGTCATATGCCTCGCAGGCTTCCTTTTCGGTGTCTGCTAGCAGTGCAAACGGAAGTTCGAACTTCGCTTTGAACGAGTCATGAGACTTTACGCTGTCGGGACTTACACCCACAACGTGCACGTCCAGCGCCCTGAGGCGGCTCATTGAATCACGAAAATCGCACGCCTCTGCCGTACATCCCGATGTGGCATCCTTGGGGTAGAAATAGAGCACCAGCCACGAGCCCTTGAACGACGCAAGGGAGATAGCTGCACCTCCATCGCCTTGTCCTTTAAACGATGGTGCCTTTGTTCCTTCTGCCAGAGCCATAGATCACTTCCTTGGCGCATTCGCGCGCCGGGCTAAAAAGAGTTCGATAAGTGTTTGCTCAACGGGGAGCAGTACCTCTTGGGTAGATGTCGGAGAAAACGCCTCGGTAGTCTGTTGTGTTCCCAGCGCTTGGGTTGACGCATCTCCAGTTGGGGCTTGGGACGGTGGTACTGCTTGCCTCGGCCGCACAAGATGCACCCCGATTGATGTCTCGTAGGTCGATGCGAGGTATTCTTTGAGCTGCTGGAGCTTGTCTTCAAGGCGGTGATAGATGATCTCTGCCTGCGGACGCAGCACGATGCCCACGTCGGTGATATCAACGCTGAGCACATTCTGTTTGACTGCACTTTGGACAAAGCTCAGATGCTCAGGAAGGGACTCAATCCACTGTGACCAGCGCTTGGCAATGTTGCCAGCGCTCAAAGAACTTACTGGACGGTCCTGGGTCTTCATGATCACAGGTGTACCAAGCCGAACCGGAATCGGCTGGGCCATAGCCACGCCCCCTACCACCTGTGTGGAAGCATGTGGAGGGACTGTCGCAGGAACCGACGGAGCGTTGAGCATTGCAAGAACATTACCCAGATCAACGGTCGAATCCATGGCAGCCAGCTGAACAAGCGTAAACTCGAATCGAATGCGAGGTTGCGGCGGATTCTGTCGTAGGATGGCTTCACCCTGCGTGATCAGTGTCATGATTCGCAGAACATCCGCCTTGGTAAAGCTCGTGGCGTGCGCCTTATAGCGATCTAGGTCTGCCTGCGAGGCCTCAATGAGATTAGGCGCACCTGTTGTGATCACCGTGAGGATGTTGCGAAAATGTTCAAGTAAACCAAGGAGACATTCCTGAAGATCATATCCGCGCTGGACAACAGTCCGGGCATGCGTGAACATCGCCGGAATGTCATGAGCAGTAATGGCCTCGCTGAGCTGAAAGTAGAAATCTGTATCAATCAGATGCAGCGCATTACTTACTTCGGATGATGTGATCGTCGTGCCGCAGAAGGAGACCACCTGATCGAGGATCGACTGTGAGTCCCGCATGGAGCCATCAGCCTTCTTTGCGATGGCTACAAGTGATGCTTCATCGATCAGGATGCCCTCTTTCGAGGTAATATGACGCAGATGCCCCGTAATGGTCTCAACTTCCATGCGGCGGAAATCGAACCGCTGGCATCGGCTCAGGATGGTTGCAGGTACCTTGTGGATCTCGGTTGTGGCAAAGACAAAGATCAAATGGGGAGGGGGCTCTTCAAGCGTCTTCAACAGCGCGTTGAATGCTGACGTTGAGAGCATGTGAACTTCGTCGATAATGTACATCTTGTACTTGCCAACTACAGGAGCGTATTTGGCGCTATCCCGAAGCTTGCGGACATCGTCGACTGAGTTATTCGAGGCCCCGTCGATCTCAATGATATCGACGCTTCGTCCCTCGAGCATATCTGTACAAGAGGCACAGGCATTGCAGGGTTCAAAGTTTGT
Source organism: uncultured Melioribacter sp. (assembly GCA_964484755.1). Lineage (GTDB taxonomy): Bacteria > Bacteroidota > Ignavibacteria > Kapaibacteriales > Kapaibacteriaceae > UBA10438. The sequence goes on from CAZAGH010000021.1 coordinate 16,888, forward strand.
GCTGTTTGTGCAGTTTAGTGCACGTGCCAGGATGCGGGCGCAGGTTGTTTTGCCAACGCCGCGGGGTCCAGTAAACAGGTAGGCATGGTGAACACGCTGTTTTGCTATGGCATTTTTCAGCGTTGTTGTAATATGCTCCTGTCCGACGACGTCTTCAAACCGAAGCGGACGCCATTTTCGGGCCGTGACGATGTATCGTTGTTCTTCTGCCATTGAGTTTGCCATTGCGAACCAGCAATCTGCTAAATCGAACTGCCATGCACAAACAGACTTACACTCATCTTGTCCACTTTCTGATCCTCCTTATCTGCGCAAGCATGCCGGGAATAGCCCAGACAGACCTCTCGATCGTGCGTATTGAGGTAGGTGGACGCAACGTGGAAGTTGTCCAGCAACGATTACTCGTCCGCATGCAGTCTGTCCATACCCTCAATGACGCCCAACGAGCAATGCCCTCTGGCTTTCGTGTTGTTGATCAATTCCTGAATCCTGCTCAATCGACATTCTTTCGGGATGCCGCACCAATGATGGCCTCGGGCGGTGCACAAAACCTCTATTCGGCAGAAGAACGTCTCACACGGACGTTTGTCGTTGAGTATACAGGTGTTGCCAGCCCCTTGCACATGGCTGCTCTGCTACAGGGCAAGTATCGAGACCAGATTGAGATCGCCGAGCCTTGGTACATAGCCCGAACACAAATGGAATTGCCCAACGACCCTGAGCTCTCGCAGCAGCTTCACTTGCAGCGCATCAATGCGCCGCAAGCATGGGGTGTGTACAAGGGAGCTGACACAATAGTTATCGGTATCAGTGATGATGGCGTGCGCCAGGATCACGAAGACTTGGGACCCAACATTGCAGTAAATGCCGGCGAGGTACCAGATAACGGCATCGACGATGATGCCAATGGCTACATCGATGATTACAATGGATACAACTTCGCCTATCAGATCGATGGAACGCAGCCGGGATCAACAACGAGCATCACCGCATTTGGTCATGGAACGAAGGTTGCCGGACTCGCGGCGGCTGCCACGAATAATGGAAAGGGGATTGCTGGCGTAGGCTATAACAGCAGATTCTTTCCAATGAAGACAGCAAAGCGTTCCGGTGGCGGCATCATCTTCGGCTATCAGTCGCTGATGTATGCAGCGCAACGGAAGTTCTCTGTTGTCAACACCAGTTGGGGCGTGGTAAAGCCATTTTCACAGATCGATCAATCCGTTGTTGACTATTGCATCGCCAATGGTGTTCTGATCGTTGCCTCGGGCGGCAACCATGGCGACGAAGAGCAGGGGGCAGCTTGGCGCAATGTCAACTTTCCGTCGGGATATCGCGGCGTTATGGGTATCGGTGAGACCACAGTTGATGACCGCATTGTACCAACGAGCGGTATAGGTGTCAACGCTGATGTCTATGCACCTGGATATGAAGCATACACAACCGATTCGCCCTCGGGATATACTTCGTTTGGAATCCAGGGGACCTCATTTGCCTCGCCAATCGTTGCCGGTCTTGCTGCACTCGTGCGGGGTAAGTATCCTGCGCTTACGCCACTTCAGGTTGCTGAGCATATTCGGCAAACATCAGACGATATCTCATGGGCAAACAACACGGTAACAGACTTTGCACCGCGTCGCATCAATGCTGAGCGTGCGCTGACCACAGATCCATTCTCTGGTCCAAGCGTACGTGTAACTGGTCAGACAGTTCGTCTGGCACGCACGCTTGAAAAGGGGCGCTTCCGAGCAGGCGATACCGTTGAGCTTGTACTCGTGCTGACAAACTATCTCAACGACATTGCAGACCTCGAGGCAGCGCTAAAGGTTGTTGATGCCAACGGTTGGGACCTGTCTATCATCAATGAAGGCCAAACGGTTGGATTGATCACACGGAATGGCGTGCGTACGATGCAGCCATTTACGATCGTCGTTAATGCGATTGGCACGGGGAACTGCGTTCTTGCACTGTTGATGGACGGAACAAAGTACAACGACCGCGATATCGTACTGATTGCTCCGCCAACAACGATGTATCGTTTTGAGAATGACAAGCTCATCTACTCAATGTCGGACGACGGCATGGTAGGATTTACAGCTCCCTTTGATCCGAAGTATGGTGATGGGTTCGGGTGGAAGCCGAGCTTCTCGATGCTTGCTTCAGGTGGACTGTTCGCCCAAACACAAGGGTCGCTTTCAGTGGCGGCCTACAAGAACGACCCTCCGTTTGCTTCAGATTTTCGTGCAACAAAACCCTATGGTCGCGCGCCCAATGTATCGGCATGTGTGATGTCGGATTCTCTTGCCGCACAGCCTATTGGCATGGAGGTAACACAGGAGTGCTCCTTTGCCTCTGCGAGCGCTTCGGCAACTGTATGGAATGTTTCGGTGCGTCCTTCAGATCAAAGCAAGCCCCTTTCCAACGTGGGATTGGGGTATGTGTTTGACTGGGATCTAGGTCCTGGTGGATCTGACAATCGCATTGTTCATGATGCTGAATGTATTCCAGAAAGCCTGCGTGGCAGCCAAAGTGCAGGGTTCATCGTTAGCCGAGACGGATATCCGGCAGCAGTATGTGTTGCGGCGATTGGTTCGCAGCCGTCGGACGAGGCACAAGCGGCATGTATGCTTCTTGATGAGATCGTCGACGATGGTGATGGATTCACGTCAGCAGATCGCATTCGCTTGCTTACAAGCGGCACTTCGATCCGTACAGAGGGAATTGGTGACGTATCAGGTTCTGTTGGTATGCTGCGCACTGGGGATGTTACAGCATCTGCACCGTTTACATTCCGTGTTGTTATCGGCGCTGGTGCAAGTGCTGACGCAGCACGTATCGCTGTTCGCGAGGCAATCGATGCCACAACGTCAGTGCTTGATGTCGTAACTCCGCTGGCACGTTTGTGGCCAAACCCTACGACGGGCGACGTACACGTTGCCCTCGACGCTGCCATCGAGCGTGTGGAAGTAGTCGACATCGCTGGCAGGGTTCTGCAGAGTATTGGCGTTGGAGCTTCGTCGCAGTTGCTGTTGCCGACTACAGAGCTTTCGCATGGAGCCTATATGGTTGTATTCTATGGTCGCAACGGCAGCGTTGATCACGTCGAAACACTGATACGCCAATGAAACGGGACGTGGTAATTCTTTTCTTGCTAGGGTTGATGTCTGTGCTGAGTGTAAAGGCTCAGATGGAGATCTTACCTGCACAGCCCCCTCATCGCCCAGATGCGGTGGTGGCCGGACATCTTAAGGTGCGTATTGCAGCAGAGTATGCAACATCTGCCTATCAAGTTCTTGAAGACCTTGGGTTGCGGGTTGTGCGAGAGGTTCTGCCAAGGGAGCAATCATTGCGGTTTCGTGAATCACGTCAGGTACGGCCGCGCGTTGCTCGTCTCGACGAAGCAATGGACATCGAAGACCGTCTCTTACGATCCTTTGTCGTGGCCTACGAAGACAATCACATCCCTCCTGAACGAAAGATTGAGATACTTCGCATCGGATGCGGTCCGATCGAATGTGCTGCCCCTTGGTGTGTGATGGAGCTTTGTGGTGAGCCGAATGATCCCGAGGCAATCAAGCAGGGACTGCTTACAAGTATTCGTGCTACCCAAGCATGGGATGTTGAAGATGGTTCGGACTCGGTAGTCATCGGCATTAGCGATAGTGGCGTTCGGCAGGATCACGAGGACCTCAAGGGCGCATTGTATGTCCGTACATCTGAGATTCCGGGTAATGATGTCGACGATGATGCCAACGGATATGTTGATGACTACAACGGTTACTCATTCTCGGCAAAGGCCGATGGTACAGCATTCTCGGACACCTATAATCCCAACAACGGACACGGCACGAGCGTAGCCGGTACGTGTGGTGCTCGCGTGAACAATGCAGTTGGTATTGCAGGTGTGGCAAACAAGTGCAAGATCTTTCCGATTCGCACAATGCCGAATGGAACGTCCGGAATTGTCTACGGATATGAGTCGATCATCTATTGTGCAACGAATGATATCGACGTGGTGAATTGTTCATGGGGCGGGCAGTCACGGTCGTGCATCGACGAAGATGTTGTTTCGTATGCCATTGCGCGCGGTACGGCTGTTGTTGCAGCTGCAGGAAATCATGGGCTGCCGACGCCCTTCTATCCTGCCTCATACCGTGGTGTCTTCTCCGTTGGTGTTGTCGATGCATCCGACAATGTGATCCCTATGTCAGGTCATGGTCCGTACGTGGATGTGATGGCCCCCGGACACGGCAGCTGGAGTACTGCAAATGACGGCACGTATTCCGGTTTCTGCTGTACCTCTGGATCAGCACCTATCGCCGCAGCCGTCATAGCATTGGTGCGATCGAAGCATCCTGAACTCAGTCCACGTGAGGCCTGTGCCATTCTTCGCGCTACGGCAACCCCATCGCCTTGGGCCACGATCCCGCCTACTACCGATCCGTTACTCTTACCGCAAGGGCGCATCGACGCACTGCGTGCAGTGAGCAGCAACCCGAATGATCTTGTATCATTTGTTCTTGATACGACCAATGTCCGCGGTCCACTCGGAGCTGCACGTTGGACGGTCGGTGACACGATTAACGTTGTCTTGCGTCTGCAAAACGAACTTTCAGATGCGACCATCACACAGATTCGCAACATTCGCTTGGCAGGTGTTAACGCGCATGGAGTTGCCCTGATTGGAGCTGCGAACAGCAGTGTCAACATTGATGCTGGCCGTGGAGCGTTCATCGAACTTCCACCCATGACGTTCGTGGTAACACGTGCCACCGATACAGCAACATATGCGGTGCTGACACTTGTGGGCACGAGCAAGTCGGGTGTACCGTTTGAACAAACACTGTCGTGTGCCATCACGCCGTCGCCAGCGTTTACAACGCTGTCGAATTCCAGGGTGCGCATCAGTATCGGTGATCGAGGTCGTATCGGTAACACCGACATTCAGCGAGGACAGGGCGAGGGGCTGACATTTCTTTCCTACTGTGGACAGCTCTACGAGGGCGGATTGATGGTAGCGGCAAATGGCCGATTGGTTGATAATGTCCGCGCCGAACGTGGAATCAACAATCACTTTGGTTCAACGAAAGGATTCGTTCGTCCCGAGCCACAGTATGGTATCATTGAGGACATCTTCGCACCGGATTCACTTCGTATCGGTGTGAGAATCGAGCAGCGGGTGTCGCTTGACACCGCACGTGCACTGTTGTTGATGGATGTAACGGTAACAAACGTTTCAGACTCTGCCTTGCATGATCTTGCCGTAGGATGGTTCTGCGATTGGGATCTGGGCCGGCAACCAGCCGACAACTCAACGTATACACTGAACGATGTGCAGATCATTCGTTCACAGCACCCCACAGAGCCTCGCGTTGCACAGTACGTTGCATCGACATGGGCTGATGCTCTGCCCATTCTGCACGGAATGGATAACACGAGCACATATGGTGGTTTTTCGTGGACGCGTAAGGCGGCACTGCTGCGCGGACAAGAATCCCAGTTCACGGGGGTAAATGACGTTGCTACGGTTGTCGGAATGCGGTTCACAAGCCCCCTTCCACCAGGCCACGTGCGCAACTTCCAGCATGTGATTGCGATCGATACGTCAGAGCAGTTGGCACTTGAGCAGCTCCGAGCGGGCAATGCCGATGTGCGTGCTGCAACGAAGTCGCCGTGGATCATTCGTCCGATTCAAGAAGTATTTCCGAACCCGGCCACTGGCGTGATCAATATCCCAGTTGATGGGATGGGGCCTTCCGTAGAGATCAGTATCGTTGATGCACACGGACGCAGCGTGCTACGCAGCGATGCTACCGTACCAGCCGAACGTGCCGTTGTGCCGCTTGATGCTGGAGTGTTAGCCCCAGGAGTCTATATCGTGGTCGTTAATGACGGACCGTCTTCCATCCATCACAAGTTGGTATTACGGCGCTAACATCAACCGTGAGAGGTTGACCGCGCCGTATCTTTGCAGTCATGAGCGTACTTACTACCACCATTGCTGATGGGATTGCCACCCTGACACTTAACAGGGCAGATAAACGCAACTCTCTTAGCACCGAACTGATCGCTGCCCTGCATCATGAGATGAAGCAGTGTGCCAGTAACGACGCCGTGCGTGTGGTTGTGTTGAAGGGGGCTGGCAGTGCGTTCTGTGCCGGGGCAGACCTTGCCTACCTGCAGCGGATTTCCGAGTTGTCGCCAACCGAGAACATCGAAGATTCGACCGCGCTCAAGAATATGCTACAGTCGATTGTGGACTGTCCAAAGCCGGTTATTGCCATGGTTCACGGCCCTGCAATCGCAGGCGGTTGTGGTCTGGCAACTGTGTGCGACTTCGTTGTGGCTGGGCGTGAGCTTGCTGTATTCGGGTACTCGGAGGTGCGTATTGGTTTTATTCCGGCCATCGTGCTGGTCTATCTGGTTCGTAAGATCGGTGATACGCAAGCACGGCGGCTGTTACTCAGTGCCGAAAACATCAATGCTGAAGAGGCCCATCGTTTGGGTATGATCACAAGTGTGGTCGACGACGATGCACTCGAAGCAGAGGTGAATGCGTTGGCCTCAAGGTTGGCAAAGAATAGTGCGTCGGCCATGGGTCTAACAAAGCACATGTTGAATGCCGTTCATGGCATGTCGTTGGATGCTGGACTTCAGTACGCGACGGCTATGAATGCGCTTGCTCGTCAAACCGATGACTGCAAGCGCGGGATCGCGTCATTTTTGAATTCATCAAAGGGGTGATTGCGTAATGAGCACATTTCGCGTCAGCAATATTGTATCGACAATCATTGGTCTCATTGCATTGGGCACTGTCGCCACTGCGCAGCAGGCGAATCTGAATCTCGAGGGGTTTGTCCGGGATGAAGTAACGGGAGCACCCGTCGGTGCGAAGATGTACATCTTCACACCGTCAGGGAAGCGAATCTCCATCAACTCGAACTCCAAGGATGGGTCGTATCTCCAGACCTTGGCCGAGTCCGGACCGCACAAGGTTGCCATTGCTGGATACAATGTCTATCGCAAGGAAGAAGTGGTTAATATCCCGGTCTCTGAGAAGTTTAAGATCATCAAGCAGGACTTTCTTGTCAAGACGCTAGTTCAGGGTTCAGAGGTCTCCACGACTGCCTTGGCTTTCGAGAGGAATTCGGCGATGCTCACGGCGCAGGGTGTTAAGACGCTAACGGATCTTTCTGCGCTGCTTAAGACCAACCAGGCAATGAACGTTGTTATGTCCATTGCAGCCGATGAAGACAGGCTGGCCGCTGCAAAGGCAGCCGTTGATGCTACGTACAAGCGCGAATATGATGCTTGGGTGAAGGCCTCAAAGAAGGTTAAGAAAGGTCAGGCACCACCAGTAGAGCCTGTGCGACCTGCCGATCCTGAAGATCCGAACAAAGCTCTCATTCAGGAGCGTATCGACACGCTAAAGGCACGCATGCGTCCAGTGAAGAACGGTGATGTACGCATCAAGTACGTTTATGAGCCATTTCCGGTTCAGCAGGTTCAGGAAGTTGTCCCGGCAGTTGCAGCAGCAACAACACCAGCAAAGGGTGGTAAAAACAAGAAGGCTGCAGCTCCAAAGGCCACTCCTGCGCCAAAGCCTGCCAAGGTGGTAACACTGCCTCAGATTGTGATTCGTGTTGGCGTTGTGAAGGACCTTATGGACTAATCAGTGGATGTGCATAATATCCACCAGAGGCCGTCAAATTGACGTGGTATATTTCCGAAAGTAACAGAACGGCTGGCTGTTCGTCTATGAGCATCCATCACCACGTTCAACAAGGATCTCGGCCATGGAAGGCAATTTTTCAAACCGCGTTCAAGACGTCATACGGCTCAGTCGTGAAGAGGCTCTCCGCCTCGGTCATGACTACATCGGCACCGAGCACTTGTTGCTGGGTATCATCCGAGAGGGAGAGGGCATCGGTGTCAAGATTCTCCGAAATCTTGGCGTTGATCTAAGCAAGCTCAAGCGAGCAATCGAAGACACCGTTCGAACGATGAGCGGTCCGCTGACAATTGGCAATATCCCGCTGACGAAACAGGCTGAGAAGGTTCTCAAGATCACATATCTTGAAGCCAAGCTGTACAAGGCTGACGTTATTGGCACGGAGCATCTTCTGTTGTCGTTGCTCCGTGACGAAGACAACATTGCCGCGCAGATACTCGGACAGTTCACAGTCAACTACGACAGTGTGCGTAAAGAGCTTGATGCATACCTCAGTGGGAAGTCTACCCCTGCGCCGCAGCGTCCAGAGCGCACCGCCCCAGGTGGAGCACCATCGAAGACAAAGGGTATTCCCGAGAAGGCAAAGACGCCCGTACTAGACAACTTTGGCCGCGACTTGACGAAGCTTGCCGTCGAAGGTAAGCTTGATCCTGTTATCGGTCGCGAAAAAGAGATTGAGCGCGTAGCGCAGGTCCTTTCTCGCCGCAAGAAGAACAACCCAGTTCTGATTGGCGAGCCCGGTGTTGGTAAGACAGCCATCATCGAAGGACTGGCTATTCGCATTATCGACAAGAAGGTTTCACGCGTTCTCTTCGATAAGCGTATTGTAACGCTTGATCTTGCAGCGCTTGTTGCAGGAACCAAGTACAGGGGTCAGTTCGAAGAGCGTATGAAGGCTGTAATGTCTGAGCTTGAAAAAGCCAAGGATGTTATTCTCTTCATCGATGAGCTGCACACGATAGTTGGAGCAGGGGGCGCGAGTGGCTCTCTTGATGCATCAAACATGTTCAAGCCGGCGCTAGCTCGGGGCGACATCCAATGCATTGGTGCCACGACACTCGACGAGTACCGTCAGTTCATCGAAAAGGACGGGGCCCTTGATCGTCGATTCCAAAAGATCCTTGTCGACCCGCCAACGGCTGATGAAGCAATCCAAATTCTCACCAATGTGCGTGACCGTTATGAAAAGCACCATGGCGTGCGATTCACTGACGAGTCTGTGCGTGCGTGCGTGATGATGGCCGATCGATACATTACCGACAGATTCCTGCCGGATAAAGCGCTCGACGTCATGGACGAAGCGGGTGCGCGCGTGCACCTTGCGCACATTCATGTGCCGAAGGAAGTACTCGACCTCGAAGCAAAGATCGAAGAGGTACGCCAGCAGAAGAACTCTGTTGTCAAATCACAGAACTTCGAAGAAGCAGCTCGTTTACGTGACCTGGAAAAGCAGCACCTGGCTGAACTTGAACACGTCAAGGAGCAGTGGGAGTCCAATGCTACTGACGTTGTCTATGAAGTAACAGAAGAAGACGTGGCCGATGTGATTGCGATGATGACAGGCATTCCTGTTAACCGCATCGCTGAAGGCGAAACAGCCAAGTTGCTGAAGATGGCCGATGAGCTGAAGTCTCAGGTCATCGGGCAAGACGAAGCAGTTGAACATTTGGCAAAGGCCATTCGTCGTGCACGTGCAGGTCTGAAGGATCCATCACGTCCAATCGGCTCGTTCATGTTCCTAGGGCCAACGGGCGTTGGGAAGACCGAGCTTGCCAAGGCACTGGCACGTTACATGTTCGACAGCGAGGAAGCGCTCATTCGTATCGACATGAGTGAGTACATGGAGAAGTTCTCTGTGTCGAGACTTGTCGGAGCTCCTCCTGGATACGTTGGGTATGAAGAGGGTGGACAGCTCACCGAGAAGGTTCGTCGTAAGCCGTATTCAATCGTTCTTCTGGACGAGATCGAAAAGGCACACCCAGATGTCTTTAATATCCTGCTACAGGTCTTTGATGACGGTCAGCTTACAGATGGTCTTGGACGTCGGATCGACTTCAAGAACACGATCATCATCATGACGTCCAACGTTGGCATGCGCGATGTGAAGGCCGGTGGAAAGATCGGATTTACATCGGATGCGGGCGCTGATGACTATGAGAACATGAAGTCAACGGTTGAAGAGACCATGAAGCGTCTCTTTAATCCTGAGTTTCTGAACCGGATTGATGAATATGTGATCTTCCATACGCTCAAGAAGGAGCACATGATCAGGATCATCGATCTGCAGCTTAAGAGCCTCGTCAAGCGTCTTTCGACACGAAACATTTCGCTTGATCTTGGCAAGACTGCCAAAGAGTTTCTCGCTGAGAAGGGGTTCGATGAGAAGTATGGGGCACGTCCGCTTCGCCGAACAATCCAGCGCTTTATCGAAGATCCTATCGCAGAGGAAATGTTGCGAGGGGGCTTCCCAGACGGCAGCGTAATCAAGGGTAAGCTGGACAAAAAGACCGGCCTGATCACGTTTGCGACCGCAAAGTCAAAGACTGGTGAGTCGCTAGAAGAGCCGGAAGAAGCCGAAGCACATGAAGAATAAGTCAGAGGTATGGTAGATCCCAAGACCGAGCTTCTACGATACCTTCGTCAGCAAGAGCAGATGTATGGCAGGACGTTGTACGTTGACCACGTAGAGCGTCCTGTTCGTAGTTTGCCCCCTTCTCAACCTCTGCCTGTCGAAGTACCCGCCATGAGCGAGCTTCCAGCTCAGCTTGTAGCAGAGGCAGCAGCTATACAGGGGCATCACGACGTGACATCACTCGAACAATTCCAGGCAAAAATCTGCGGTTGCCAGAAGTGTACACTTGGTGCAACGCGCACCAATTTTGTCTTTGGCAGTGGCAATCCCAATGCCGACATCATGGTGATCGGCGAGGCGCCGGGGGCCGATGAGGATGAGCAGGGATTACCATTTGTTGGTAGAGCAGGACAGCTTCTGACGAAGATTCTTGAGTCAATCGAGATGCCTCGCGAGCAAGTCTACATCTGCAACATTCTCAAGTGTCGTCCACCGAATAACCGCAAGCCCCTTGTCTCGGAAACGGACCAATGCGAGCCCTATCTCTGGAAACAGATCGAGCTTATCAAGCCGAAGTTTATTCTCGCATTAGGGCTTACCGCGGCAAACACTCTGCTCAAAAACAAGGAGAGCATGACGCAATTGCGCGGGCGGGTGCATGATTACCAGGGAATTCGAACTATCGTCACATATCACCCGGCTGCACTCCTGCGCAACCCGGAATGGAAGAAGCACACGTGGGAAGACGTCAAGTTCCTGCGCAAGCTGTATCAAGAATCATAACCGACATTATGAAGATCGCAGTACTCCTCGGCGGACTCAGTCCAGAACGAAACATTTCACTCTTGAGCGGCCGTGCCGCTGTATTCGCGCTGCGCGAACGTGGGCATTCTGTGATCGCACTCGA
>CAZAGH010000022.1:0-24462 GCA_964484755.1 uncultured Melioribacter sp.
ATACTGTCGATGTGTTTGAAAAACGGTTGCCCATTCGCCGCGAATCATTTGCCGACATGCATGGACCTGTTCGGCAGTGACAACCGGTGTCGGAAAGAATCGCGTAGTAAGTCTTAAGTGTCCGAGCTTTGATGAGTCTATATTCAAGGGTTCACCAGCCTGACCAATAACGGTCTCTGTTGAGCCCCCTCCAATGTCGATGACGAATACACGCTCATTCCGTATTGGCAGTGCATTGATCGCACCAACGTAGATCAGACGGCCTTCCTCGACTCCTGGGATCACATCGATGTGAATACCCGATGCATCATAGACACGTCGAACAAACTCATCTTTGTTGAGCGCCTCGCGCACGGCACTGGTCGCAATAGCCCGTATCGATGCTTCATGTCGGCGCGCCTCATCTGCAAATCGAACGAGTGCTCGTACACCGCGATCCATTGCCTCATTCGATAGCCGCTTCATGTCGGTGGCAGACGACCCAAGGCGAACCATGTCTTTGTCGCGTGCATGGATCTGCATGATGCCATGCTCGCTCACGCTGGCGATGACCATGTGGAACGAGTTCGTTCCAATATCGATCGCAGCTATCCGCTGCTGAGATGATGGGAGTATGGTGCTCATGTTCGCATCAAAGATACCATGTGTATCTTACCACCGAATGCGTAGAATCTTGATGATCCTTGCGATCGCAATAGTTGGCTTTATCCTGCTTTCCCCGTTTTTCATGGGGTTCATACGACGTATGACAGGACGAAGCCCCAAGGAGTAGCATAAACCAACAACGGCCACCCAGTATCTGGGCGGCCGCTGCGGCGTTCTGTTCACGATCGGTGTGTTATTGCGCTACAGATATTGGGAGGGTTACTGTACCACGCACACCTGTGATCGTCAGGAAGTAGACTCCCGATGCAAGGTCTGCCGTGATGAGCTTGAACTCATACGTACCGGCACGCTGTGCTTCGCGAGAAAGGAATGTTGAGATCAATGCACCAGTAGCATCGCTCAAACGGACGTCAACAACATCGTCTGACCCGAGAATGTACCGAACTGTTGAAGCCGATGTTGACGGGTTGGGGTACGCTGTTGCCGTCATGCCAGCAGCAGAAACATCTTCGTCGACACTGACAGGGCTCTTTGCCTTGTATTCCTTATTGATTGGATCATACTCTGTCCACTCAGCATCCCAACGCTCAAGGCCGAATGCTCCTCGGAATTCAACACGCTCGAAGAATGCATCAGCTACATTGCCGTTGAATGCTGCACCCGTGGCAAGTGGAGAAGCACTCTTGATTGCCGGATTGAATTCAACACCAACTGCGAATGCGTTCTCGATCATTGCCGGATTCGGCGATGACTTGTCAACAACGTTGCCATACTCTGCCTTGCCTAGCCAGTTTGCATCAAGTCCGGCAGGCGCTGTTCCACCAGCGAGTGTAAGTACCGCCCCCTTCACACCATACCATGCGTTGTTGCGAATCTGAATTGTATCACCAGCGGCGGCGATCATGGTTGGAACCTGTGCGAATTCAAATCCACGTGGCCAGCCAACGAAGACAGAGTTGTGGATCGACTGACGCGAGTTACGACGAATCTGAGCTGCTGCACCGTAGCGCGAACTGTACTGATTTGCACCAGATCCTGGCGTCCAGCTTGTGTCTTGTAGCGGACCAACACCCGTGACGTTTGAGAAGATCGCAGATGTAAGGGGCTTATTATACGATGCTTGAGCATCGTTATCCGACTCGAACACCTGTGATGTTGAGACATCAGCTACTGTACGGAAACGCTGTGCTACAGCAAACTGCACCTTACCACTGAAACCATTATCTGTGTCGAAGTCGTCGTCCAGGATGCCTGTTGAAACCAGACGCTTGGCGTTGACCGTACCACCGAACCATTCGAAGCCGTCGTCGTTTCCGTAGGACACTTGAACGTTCTCGATAGTTGTACCGCGTCCTACACCACCCATTGTAAGAGAGTTTAGCTCTGAGTTTGGCTGTGTAGCGATACCAGCAAACTCGATGCGCACATACTTAAGGATCCCGCTGTTATCGTCATCATCTGTACCACCATACCATCCCTTGCCACCTGGAGTCTGGTCGGCTACGCCGCCCTCAAGAGCTGCTTGTCCAGCAGGCTGATTCACACGGGCCTTACCGCAGATCAAGATTCCACCCCAGTCGCCGCGTGAGCGCTGACCTGGTACGGCACGACTTGTAAAGACAATCGGGTCCTTCGCTGTGCCTTCGGCAATGATCTTCGCACCACGGTTGATGATCAAGGCCGAGTTGTTACCTGGTTCGTCACCAACGATAATCGTTCCCTTTTCTACTTCAAGCGTAGCACCGTCGTTGACGTAGACGTAGCCTTTGAGACCATAGATCTTCGTGTTGCTCAGCTTTGTGTTCTTCGTGATCTCGCCCTCGAGAACCGAATCAACTACGATTGGTGCAGGTGCTGTTACTGTGAACGGAGCATCGTTGATGTCTGTCTTGGTTGTATCGCTGAGCAGAACCATACGGATGTACCCCGTTTGCGTTTGATCTGCTGGACGGAACACAACGCCCCCTGCGAGACGACCACGACGTGTGGCGCTGTCGAGAACATTGTTCAAGCCTGGTAGAGCAGCCCAAGGTCCGTTCGGACTCTTGCCATACTCAAAGCGCCAACGCTGACGGAATGTGTTGGTTGTGTCCCATGTGATGTCGACTGATTGGCCGACACGGAATGATCTATTGTTCGTTCCTGGCTCGATCAGGCGTACTGTAGGATCCTTAGGAACCGGAGCAGCGATCTCGATTGGGTTATCACTTACATCGAACGTTGCTGGATCACTCACAAGCGACATCTTGATATAGCCCGTCTTCGTTACCACGTTTGGTGCTGTAAAGCCATTTGTAAGTTGACCTCGGGAAGCGCCCGCGTCAAGAACATTGTCGGCATTTGGCACTGGCTGCCACGGGCCATCAGCTGATGTACCGAATTCGAAACGAAATGCATTGCCAGCTGCGCCGGATGTGTCCCAGCTAATCTGGATCTTGTCACCTTGCGTGTACTTTTCTCCAGCCTTTGAGCCTGGAGCTGTCAAACGCACAAGGGGCTGTGCACGATACTCTTTGTTTACGGGATCATACTCGGCCCACTGTGCATCCCACTGTGGTCCGTCTGCTGGAAATGCGCCACGATATGATACCTTCTCGAAGTATGGATCGTTGATGGAAACATTGGCTGATCCATTTTCAAAACTTGCAGTCGAGAGATACGGAGCTACGACAAGTGGTCGCGCGCTGAAAGATCCGTCGTTTACAAATGCATTTGCAAGAAACGCATTGTTTGGATTGGCTTTATCAACTTCGTTGCCAAAGCCAGCCTTCGCCAGCCAGTTTGCATCCATTCCAGCAGGTGGCGTGCCACTTGCTAGCGTGAGTGTTGCACCTTTAACACCATACCAGCTATTGTTACGGACGAGAAGCGAGTCTGCATTTGCCGCTACCATTGTTGGAGCCTGAGCAATCTCAAATCCACGTGGCCAACCAACGAACACCGTGTTCACGATGCTTGCACGCGAGGCACGACGAATCTGAGCAGCCGCACCGTAGCGGGAACTGTATTGATTTGCACCTGAACCTGGAGTCCACGATGTGTCCTGTAAAGGGCCAACTACCGTGAAGTTTGAAAACAACGGCTGCGTGCGTGGTGCGTTAAATGAGCCTGTTGCGTCATTGTCGATCTCAAATGCCTGCGATGTAGAAACATCGGCAACAGTGCGGAAACGCTTTACCAGTCCAAACTGTACACGACCACTAAAGCCGTTGTCGCAATCAAAGTCATCGTCGAGAATTCCATAAGAAATCAGGTAGCGTCCGTTGACTGTGCCACCGAACCACTCGAAACCGTCGTCATTGCCGTACGATACTTGAACATGTTCGATAGTTGTACCACGTCCAACACCACCCATTGTGAGTGAGTTAAGCTCAGAGTTAGGCTGCGTTGCGATACCGGCAAACTCAATACGAACGTACTTCAGGATACCGCTGTTATCATCGTCGTCTGTGCCGCCGTACCATCCCTTGCCACCGGCTGTGAGATCTGCTACACCACCTTCAAGAGCCGCCTGACCTGCTGGTTGGTTCACACGGGCCTTGCCGCAGATAAGAATACCACCCCAGTCACCACGAGCGCGCTGTCCAGTTGCCGCGCGCGATGTAAACACAATCGGACGTGATGGCGTACCCTGAGCAATGATCTTTGCACCACGATTTATGATGAGCGCAGAGTTGTTACCAGGAACATCGCCTACGACGATTGTGCCCGGTTCGACTGTGAGTGTCACACCGGAATTGACGTAGACGTAACCCTGCAAACCATAGATCTTCGTTGCACGAAGCGTAAGGTTACGTGTGATCTCGCCCGAGATGATTGAGTCAGGTGTGATTGTCTCTGGACTTGCAATCGTGAATGGATTGTCGTTGATGTCGAACACTGTTGTATCCGCGATCAACTCCATCTTGATGTATCCGCTTGATGTTGGCACGTTTGGTACGCGCCAGCCCCCTGCCGTTGGAACCGACTGACCACGGGTAGCACCTGAGTCGAGAACATTCGATGGCCCCGTGAGTGTTGTCCATGGTCCTACCATAGACGTTGCGAACCTGAAGCGCCAGCGAGCGCGGAATGTGCCCGCCGTGTCCCAACGCAACTCCTGCGTTGAGCCTGGTCGGAATGTTTCGCCACCGTTGGGGAAACGGAGCGTTACTGACGATGGATTTTGTGCCGATGCAATCAGCACCATCGTGAGCAGTGAGAGAACTATTGTAGTGATTCGACGCATGGGATTCTCCATGTGAGAGGAACGATACTGTAACATCCTAGAGTCTGTATCCTAGGCCAAGCGACATGCTCATGCCACGGATGTTTGATTGAATGAGAGCACCATTTTGCTCCCAGATAAGTGCTTGATTGAGAAGATCACGTATGCTGACCTTGAGCTCCAACGATTCGCCGACTGACTGCTGGATGGAGAGATCGATGACATCTCGTGGTAGTTCGTACACGTGCGGATCTCCCTGAAACACACCAACGAGGTTCACCTGGATGATGCGACGTCCGTAGGTGTTGTAGGCAACGCTGACATTGGTTCCGGTCTCTGTGTTTGCGTAGTAGAGTGAGGCGTTGACAGAGTATGGGCTCTGACCCCACATCGCGCGCGTGTCTTTGACACCTGCCTGCTCAACAACGATGCGTGAGTCAACGAAAGACGTGTTGAGAGAAACCGTGAATGGCATCAACCAGTCTGCAAGACTTCCAAGATTCTTTCTGATCTCGAATTCAACACCGATGTTGTCCGCCGGTCCATTTGCATTGGCAAACGAGCGAACGATCTCTGACTGCTGAGGAAACAATGTTTCCTCGATTGCATTCTCAAATCGCTTATAAAATCCACTGACCGACAATACCTCTCCACCACCGGTGAAGTACTCGAGCCGCAGATCATAGTTCTGGATGAGTGAGCGAACGAGGTTCGGATTCCCTGCGATTGTCGCCTGCTGCTGAAAGTCATAGAACTGGAAAGGGGCGAACTCACGCAACGATGGACGAGCCAGTGTTTGCGAGGCAGATGCGCGGATGTTGAAGTCCTTCATCGGCCGCACGATCAGGTTGAATGCCGGCAGGATGTCAATGAGATCCTGGTTGACGTTAACTCGGTTATCAGTAACGTCGAATGAGTTGAGACGCTGGATGTTCTTTTCGATACGCGCCCCAGTTATGATGCGACTTTCCATTCCTGCAATCGTGAAGGGCAGATCGATCATAGCATAGCCAGCAACAAGGTGCTCCTGGGCATCATATTGGTCGCTGAGCTTTGAGTCTTCAGAGTAGCTCAAGCGCCCCTTTTCAACACTGTAGTTGGAGTCTGCAAAGAAGACTCCAAGGTTGGGAAGCTTGTTATCGTCAGGAATTGTCAGACGATCTGAAATATCATTCTCGACGCCCTGCACGATCGTTAGTGATCGAGCGTTAAACCTGCGCGAGCGATTTTCGAGCAAGCCCCCTACTTTGACTTTGATGTCTGTTGTGACAGGAATCGAGATGTTGAGTCCTGATGTCACTGCGTTGTCTACCAGGCCAGAGAAGAATCGTCCTGCTCGCGACCCAGCACCTTGCGGAGAAAGATCGAATGCAGCAAAGTATGGCTGCCCTACATCTGAGGCATTGCGCAGGAATTGCAGCCGCTTGAAGTCCGGCTCATCACGCGTGGAGCGCGAGTAGCCAATACGCCAATCAACGAGTGCATTCAGCACATCCGTTAGGGTATGTTCGCCCGATACCGTCCCGCTGTAGAGCGACTTCTCTACGTACTGAAAAGAGAAGAGTCGCTGAGCTTGCGATTGAGCGAAGTTCTCGCCGTTGAGATAGACGTTATCAAAGTCTGCAGTGCGGTTGTACGTATTCTTGAACCCAAGACGCGTGTTTGCACCAATGCGGTATGCCACGTTAAACAGACCACCAAATGAAGTGCTGCGAGATGACTGCTGGCCTGTGAATCGGAAGAGGTAATCGTTCGGGTTAGACAAAATCCCGCCGCGAATGATCTCATTGTTTTGCCACGAGTTGCCGTAGTTACCCGAGGCGACAATACCGATCTCGTCCTCGTTCTCAAGCGTAACGACTTCTGAATATGTTAGCGAGATGCTACCGTTTGGAGTAACCGTCTCAGCAGACGTCGCCCAGAGGTTGTTGTTGAACGAACGGCCAATTCCATCGAGTCTGGCAATCGCATCTTGGTTGCCGGAGCGCACATCTCGCAAGAGCTGATTCATGCCGAGTCGATCAGAAGGAACTGCTGACGGCATACTGCGTGATGATGCGCCCATCGCGAAGGCGTCGCCACTGGCGCCAGCCGATGTGAAGTATCCGCCGTTCTTGAATGTAACGTAGTTGTTGTATCCCTGTGAAGCCGAAACCTTGACACCACGCTTGCTTGGAAAATCGATGGTGTTCAGCTGAACGAGGCCACCGGCAAAGTTTCCTGGCAGATCAGGTGTGAACGACTTGAGAATGTTGGCGTTCTCGAGCAGTTCGCTCGGGAACATGTCAAAGGCAAATGCCTTCTTGTCTGGTTCGGTCGATGTGAGCGCTGCCCCATTGAGCGTTGTATTGCTGTAGCGGTCGCTTACTCCACGCACATAGATGAACTTGCCCTCGACAAGCGTAACACCTGATACCCGCTTGAGCGATTGTCCGGCATCACTATCCGGCATCTTCGAGATTTCTTCCCTACCGATACCATCGCTGACTTGTGCAGCGTTTTTACGTTGGGTAAGGAGTGCCGCCGCATTATCTGTGACCTTGGCTGCCTCGACAACCACTTCTTTGCCGAGTTCTTGCGAGGTAGCAAGTACGATGTTGAAGGTAGTGGTATTGTTGTCCGTTACAACAACACCGTCAAACGTTGTTGTCTGGTAACCAACGTATGAGACCTTCATCGAATACGTACCGGCAGGAACCTTCTTGATACGATAGGTACCCTTAGTGTCGGAATAAGCCCCCTTTTTGAGGCTAGTAAGGCTGATTGTAGCACCGCGCAGAAGTTCTCCCGACTCTGCTGCAGTAACTTTGCCTTCGATTGAGCCTGTCTGAGCGGATGCGATTGTTGCTCCGAGGCAGATGGCGAGACATAACAAGACGTGTTTCATGAGAATTGGACGAACACAGTGAACGAGAACAGAACGAACGTGGGCGAAACTATCTGGGGGCTGTTAGGTGCATGTAACGGGTGCATTACCAACAGGAAACATTGGCTCGCGCTATGTTTCCTTCTCGTAACAGTCTCGTTGAGCAAGGCGCAGGACCGCCCACAGCGCGTGATGATAGGGGGCATGCAGTACGACACATCGGATGCTGCCATCACACCTCAAAAGATTGAGATGGGCCTTACGATCGCTCTTGAAGCCACAAAGAAGTACCGGGTCATTCCGAATGATGTCCGCGACTCGTTACTGCGGCAGCGTCCTGATACGCTCTCCGTCTTGATGGCGGCCGACTATATCAATGCCGAGTTAATCGTCTTTTGCAATGTTGGTCGCATCGGTAATCTGGTCCGCTCAGAGGTTGTGGTCCTCGGCGGAGATGGATTCATCATCACGCTCAAGGGGCTTGGCTATGGCACAACATCAATTGAGCGCGATAGCACACACGAGGTTGTTGCTGATCCTGCAATTCTGAGTTCATTGCAGCGTGCGTTCTGTGTGGCGTTCAATGATTCACTGCTCTATGCCGCTACCGACTCCGTGCTTCGCGTTCGCCCGACAAAGCTTGTGGCTGTTGGCGGTATTGAATTCAAGCAACCAAGTGTAGGCCTTGCATCGTGGTCGCTGTTTAAGGAAAAGGTGCCGGCATCGTATGATGTAGCTCAACATATTGTCGAGGCACTGCGAGGGGGCGAAGACATCACGGTGATCGATCTCGATACGCGCGATTCGATCATGGCAAAGGCGCGATTATTCATGATCGAGAACTACAATCCAACGACGCAGACAGAACTAAATGTGCTGTCGGCCTTTGAGGTCACACATGTGATCACGGGCTCTCTAGAACGCATACGCGGCGGGGCCGTTTTTTCGCTGGCCTATGAGGAGATCACACCACAGAAGACACTCAAGCGCATCAAACGCTCCGAAAGCGTGATCGCCGTGGATGCAAAGGCCGCTCTAAAGGACGGCGTTCGGGATGCCGTTAAGAAGCTCTTCGGCTGGATCAGCGACTCAGTGGAACCGTCGCGCTAAACGCTCCGCCCGTCTGCGACGTAAGTCGCACAACATAGATGCCATCAGCCAACCCATCCATGTTCACACGGATGGTGCTTGCCCCCTGGGAAATGCGCTGCTCTGTTTGCGAGCGCACAACCTCGCCAAGACTGTTGTAGATGTCGATATAGGCAACATCCACATCATGCGTCTGGGCGTCAATCTGCACGGCATCCCGAACAGGAATCGGGGAATTCAGTCGGAAAATGGTGCGCTTTGAGTAATTGATCCACATACGTGGACCACACGCGTCGATGATCACATATCCATCGTCATCGGTAAAGGTAAGGGGCTCATAGGCCGTTGCAAACATGCCCCTGATGTCGAGCGGGGTACTATCGGGCACAGCTGCATGAGCAGTTCCATACATCACAGCAAGCACACCTGGCCTGCCGAACTGCCCGCCTGTGGGATATGCTGTGAAGGTAACCTGTGACTGCTGTACACGAGCTACAATCCGAGCATCTGGTGCGTTCCCTGACTTGACTGAGTCGATCGTGAGATTGATCGGAGTAAACGCCACCGTCCACACCAAGCTATCAGGTTGTGCATCCTTGATGTCGCTATCAAGGTGAATTGGTATTGGGACGATAGTCTCCGGCCCAACCTTGTATTCATCGGCTCGTAAACGAACATCATACGTTACTGGCACTCGTGGAGAACGAGCAGAGCTTACGAGGCCAGTCGTAGCAGTGCTGATACACGTTGGACCTCCGACAACCTGTGCCTCGATGAATACGAGAGCAGAATCCTGGCCTGCTACAACAGGCGCATACTCTGCGTCTACCACAATCGACTCTCCACTAGCAATAGTACGACCCATCAGCGGCGTCAGCAGTGTCCAATGCGGCCGCACCTGTTGAACGCGTACGTTGCGGATGAAGAGGTCATACAACGAAGGGTTGCTCACAGTAATCGTTCCTGACTGCACTTCACCCTTGAGAATCTCTGGCAATGCAAGAGGATTTGGGGTAACGACGATTTTGGGTATGTCTCCGATGTCAATCATAGCCGTCACTGTGTCTACGCTATTGCAGAGTCTGTCTTGCAAGAAGAACTGTCCGTAGCTCACCTTGTTTGCTGGCAGCAGCGACGGCTGGATGTCGATGTAGACGGTTGCCCTGCCCCCTGGACCGAGGTTGACTGTTTTCGGCGTAACGGCAAATCCAAGCGGAGCGCGTGTGTCGCTAATGTCGACAACTGTTGATACCGTACCGTTATTTACGATCGCAAACTCTTTGCGAATGATCGGCGAACACGGTAGTGCCGCTCCAGCATCAACGAGCCTCGGTGTTACTACAAGGTCTACGTTGTCGACAACCCCCTCGAGGTCTACTGTTGCATCGCCGCCTTCAACATCTGTATCAATAACCATGGTAGCTCGTGAGCGACCAAAAGCTACTGGACGATATGCAACATCAATAGAGACTGGAGTGCCTGGATCAACAACGAACGGTGTTGGAGGCCCAATCACTTTGAAGGGGGCTCCTGCCTCAACGATTGACGCGGAGAACACGCGAACTGGACGATTGCCACGAACCTCCACATTTACCTTTTTGATCACTTCTTGTGGACGGCATTCTACAAGCCAGTTCAATATCGATGGACCAACTGTTACATCGGCATTAAGTGCTCTAAAGTAGATCTGGGATGTCTGTCGCGATGTACATGTCGTGATGGCCGAAACTTCAATTGACCCGTTGTATACGGCTGGAACTGCAGAGTTCCAATTGAGATTCACCACGATACTGTCACCTTTGCGCAGCTTGGCCGGCAACGACGGCAGCAGGTATGTCAGTGTCTGAGGAAGTGGCGAAATACGAATCGACGTGATAGTGGCACTATCGCCCTTCGTTAGCCGTATCACACACCGTCCGCTGAGGGGCGTACCAATATCGGCGGAGTCTGCAACACGCGTAGGCGTGATGCTCAGCTCGATGTTCTCCACCGTGCCACGCACGATCACATAGTGAACAGAATCGCACGGTGCAGTTCGTATTGCGACCGTATCAACGAAAGCCCCCTGCCTGTTGGCTGTATACGTCATTGGTATCTGACGGACCTGTCCAGGCGAGAGCGAGATTGTACCTTGCGGCAATGCCGTGATACTTGGACTTGTAGTCCAGACGGTCACATCAACTACATTCGATCCAACATTCATGATCGTGATGTTGCGTTCAATGATTGCTCCAACACATACAGATCCGATGTCAATGGTCTTGGGATTTATCGTTACCGATGGTTGATCTGTTATACCGCGCAGCGAGACGATCCACGGATTCTTTGCACCACGGGTTTTTGTGAGGTCGTTGTGCTGGATCGTTAGTGATGTATTGTCACGTCCAGTGCCGCTGCGATACAGCACCCGAATGGTATCACGTCCACCAGCTGGAATAACCCAAGGTATCCCCGTGCGGCCGCTGCTGAATCCCAGAAATGTAAACGCCGTGGAGGCATTGACATCAATTGCAATGGATCCAATGTTCAACGGTGCATTGCCAGTATTGAGAACTGGAATCTCAAGCGTGTCAGAGCTGCCGCATCCTGTTTGTGTAAAGGCGCTTGGCAAAGACGTAAAGATCGGCGACGTTCCATAGACCCGCACCGTGATGACCGTATCGCGCTGACATGGCCCGAGACGGACACGGAACTTCGCCTGTATCCAACCGGTGTCGCGCGGATTCGCAGTCGCGTATGTGAGCGTACCATCCGTGCGCACCACGGCAGGTGTTTGCGCAACCGTCAAGGAGATTGTTGTGTCGCCGCTGATCCGTGTAATGCTTACGATGGACTCTAGAACAACAGATGATGAAGAGCGCCAGACAGATGTTCTTGATGTAGGCGCACCAACCGGAGCAGTAAACGTAACAACCGAGTCTACAGGCGTAGCCGTACGCTGACGTCCACTACCCTCGAGCTCCACAACAAGTACGGTGTCGGGTTGTTGAAATGTTGCAACGATCGTAGCCGTGTGCGGTCCGGCAGTTGTTGGCCGATACTCGACAACGACACGCAACGAATCACACGATGAAATTGCCGCTGCCGTCGGAGCGTTCGCAATGCGGAATTGAGTTGCATCTACACCGTTGAGAACGATGCTTACCGGAGATGAGAACCAACTGCGATTGCCGAAGACCACCGTATCGCGTGCTACACTATCAGGGCAAACACCTGCAAACTTGAGTAGAGCATCGCTCTGCGTACGCAGAGCCTTTGCCGTACGAAAAATGCCTTGACCTACAACCCAACCATTGTTGTCGTCGACAAAGAAGATGTCATCTGTGCCAGCCCCGTCGAGTCCGCATGATCGCTTCTGCCATGTTTGGCCCGCATTGGACGTGTAATAAACTGCCGCGTTCCACCCTGCCGCCCAGCCGCGCTGAGCATCGTGTAGGAAGGTGCCGAACATATCTTCGCCGGTTGTAAAGTCGCGCCACGTAGCACCAAGATCTGTGCTAAAGCGCATACCATCTGTAGAGCCAGGTGCTGATGCACAGCGTGCGCCCGAGTTGGGGATCAACACCGCGTTGTTGAACATAGCAAGTTCTTCATGCCATGGGTTATTCACGCCTGTATAGTTCAGCACATCCCATGTTGCACCATTATTCTCAGACCGGAACAACGTTCCACTGCCGATCGCGTACAATGTATTTGCGGGCATACTGGCATCCCAGTAGGGATCACTGAGAACTGAACGGGGCTCCGGGTGCACCCACGTCGTAAACGTTGCACCACCATCAAGTGTGCGAAAGAAGGTATTTGTGCCGCATCCCCCACCAGTGAACCACCCCTCGTTTGCGTTCTTGAACCAACCACCCCAAACAACTGGTGTTCCAGCGGGTTTAATGTTTGTCCAGGTTTTACCGCCGTCCACGGACTTATACATGCCGCATGGTCCCGAGCAGTAGCCAACATTCTGATCTAGGAACTGGATGTATTCCAAGTGGCACGCCCCAAGAGCGGGGTCTACCTTTGTTCCCTGCCACGTTGCACCGCCGTCGGTGGTTCGTACAACGTACCCACCGTTTTGATCACACGCCCAACCGTAGTTAGGGTTGCCTGGTAGGAAGAAGATGTCGAGATAATAGCCTGTGTTATACGGACTCGGAAGCGCTACCTTTTGCCAACGCTGCGCGGTCTGCCCATAGGCAACAGCCATGGCAACACAGAGGACGATGATGGTGGTTAGCCGCTTCATGTGAACAAGGGGCTAACATAGGAAATCCGGCGTGAAGTTTCAGGACTTAGCGCAGAAACGTGTCTTCGCGTGCAGGACTGGTCGATACCCAGCGAACTGGCGTCTCGAGCAATCGCTCGATTTCTTGGATGTAGCGCTGTGCCGCAGGCGGCAGCTCGCCAAAGCTACGGATTCCATCAAGCGAACACTTCCATCCCGGGAAGGTTTCGTAGATGCATTCGACTCTGGAAAGGGTCGATACATCGGCAGGGAATGACTTTACGGCCTTGCCATCGACGAGGTAGCCAGTACAGACCTTAATCTCATCAAGTACACCTAGTACGTCGAGTTTGGTCAGGGCTATCTCAGAAATGCCGTTAATCATGATCGAATAGCTTAAGGCTGGGATATCAAGCCAACCGCAGCGGCGCTTTCGGCCTGTGGTTGCTCCAAACTCGTGGCCTTCTGTGCGTAGGAGTTCACCGATATCATCGTGAAGCTCTGTCGGAAATGGTCCATTTCCAACGCGCGTGCTGTAAGCCTTGACCACGCCCATAACCGACTTGATTGAAGTAGGCGGAATGCCCAGCCCCGTACATGCCCCACCAGAGGTTGGATTTGAGCTTGTCACAAACGGATACGTACCGTGGTCCAGATCGAGTAGAGCGCCTTGTGCACCTTCGGCCAACACACGCTTGCCTTCTTTCAATGCGGTATTCAGCAGCAGCGTCGTGTCGGTGATATACGGATCAATACGCGTATCGAATTCGACATACTCATCGATCATCGCGTCAACGTCGATAGGTTCTGCTCCGTAGAGGGCCTGCAGGAGCTGATTCTTTTCCTCGAGGTTGTGGCGGATCTTTTCTCGCAGTGTCTCACGGTCGAGCAGATCTACGATACGGATTCCCGTACGAAGTGCCTTGTCATAGTATGCCGGACCAATTCCACGTCCCGTTGTACCAATCGATCCCGCCTGCTTCTCACGAGCAGCATCCATCAGCTTGTGATACGGCATGATGAGGTGAGCCTTGTGGGAGATATGCAAACGTCCCTCGACGGAGATCCCCATGCTCTCGAGCATCTGAATTTCTTCCATCAATGCAACCGGGTCGATAACAACACCGTTGCCGATGACACAGATGGTGGTAGGGTGCAGAATTCCCGAAGGGATCAAGTGGAGGACATACTTCTTGCCATCGAACACGATGGTGTGGCCTGCATTGGCGCCGCCTTGATAGCGCGCAACAACGTCTGCCTCTTCCGAGAGCATGTCTACGATCTTGCCCTTCCCCTCATCGCCCCATTGAGCGCCGACAATGATGGAAACACTCATGTAGGGGGCTTACGCTTGCGTAGAGGCTACCGAGCCAACGTTCTTATGCTTCACGCGCTCTGTGTACCAGATGAGGAATGCCGAAGCAACGTAGATCGATGAATATGTACCAACTACGATGCCGACGAACATTGTGAATGCAAAACCTTCGAGAACATCACCACCGAGGAATACCATCACAAGAAGGGCGCCGAGAACCGACACACCTGTGATGACTGTACGGCTTAGGGTTTCGTTCAACGAGTGATTCACAAGTTCAGCAAGTGGCATGCCACGGAACTTCTCGCGATTCTCACGAATACGGTCGAACACAACAACCTTATCGTTGATCGAATAACCAAGGATCGTGAGGTATGCGGCAATCGAATTGATCGAGATTTCGAGATTCAGAATGCCCAGCTTGTTGAAGAGTACCGAGATGATGAAGGCCATCGTAACGTCGTGAGCAAGAGCCACAATAGCAGAAACACCATAGGCCCACTCAAAGCGAAATGCGATATAGAGAAGGATGATGAGCGTTGCTGCGATCAGAGAGATGGCAGCATCTTGTGCAAGCTCCGACGAGATCTTCGCACCTACGTTGTCTGCGCCAAGCAGCGTAACAGCATCCTTGCCATCATTTGCAGCAAACTTTGTGTTGAGCTCGTCGATCATGTCTGCAGAGACCTTCGATGCGTTATCCTGCGTTTCGTTGATACGAATCAGGAAGTCTCCAGGAGCGCCGTAGCTCTTGATCTCTGGGTTGCCAAACTTGCTCGAGCTGAGTGCCTGACGCACTTCTTCGGCTTGCACGTTCTTGTTCGTAAACGAAACCTTTGTTTCCGTTCCACCCGTGAAGTCGATACCAAACTCCATGAGCTTCGGCATGCCGAGTCCTGGAATCTGTGGGATCATAATCACGATCATGCCAATGATGCTGGCAAGGATTGAGGCA
This sequence comes from uncultured Melioribacter sp., assembly GCA_964484755.1. Lineage (GTDB taxonomy): Bacteria > Bacteroidota > Ignavibacteria > Kapaibacteriales > Kapaibacteriaceae > UBA10438. The sequence goes on from CAZAGH010000022.1 coordinate 15,258, forward strand.
CGGAGAAACGAGTTGCGCTTCGTTACGAAATCGATATTGGTCTTTTTGATCAAATCCATCTTACACCGTCCTCTTTTGTCCAATGTTGAGTGTTGTAGCTCCGCTCAGAATGAGCAGCTGGAACATTGCGCGCGTTACAACCACAGCTGTGAACAGCGTGATAACGGCACCAACGAGCAGCGTGATCGCGAAGCCCTTGATCGGGCCCGAACCCCAGATCATGAGCGGGATAGCGCCGATGATGTTCGTAAGGTTAGAGTCAAGGATGGCGCTCCATGCGCGGTTAAAGCCTTGTTCGACAGCCGTCTTCAATGTCTTGCCGGCATACATTTCTTCGCGCATACGCTCGAAAATGAGGATGTTCGCGTCAACTGCCATAGCTGTTGAAAGGATGAGAGCAGCGATACCCGGAAGTGTGAGTGTGCCGCCAAAGGCTGCCAAGCCTGCTACAACGAGCAATGCGTTCATCACGAGAGCCACGTCGGCAATTGCACCACCGACTGCGTAGTAGGCAAGCATGAAGACGATGATGAGCGCAAACGATATTGCTGAGCTGGTAAGACCGCGGTTGATTGAGTCCTCACCGAGTGACGGACCAACAACGCGTTCTTCGATGATCTTAACTGGGGCCTTGAGAGCACCTGCCTTCAAGACAACTGCGAGACGGTTCGCATCCTCTGGTGCAAAGGCACCCGAGATCTGTGAAGAACCATTCGAGATCTTGTTCTGGACCGTTGGAGCCGACCATACACGGTCGTCAAGAACGATAGCTATGCGCTTTCCGATGTTGGCACCAGTGATCTTAGACCACTCTTCCGAACCTTCATCATTCATCGTCATGCTAACAACTGGCTTGTTCGAATTGTCGAAGCTTGGATATGCATCCTGGATCACGTCGCCGCCAAGATCAGCTTCGCGTGAAACACCATACACTTCGTAATAATCTGGCTTTACGCCCTTCTTTGTGATGTTCCCTGTGGCCGAAAGAAGGATGTCGAGATTTCCAGGAATCGAGGCACGTACGCGTGGATCATTGAGGATCGACGTGAATTCATCAACCTTTTCTGCTGGAATGCGGAAGCTGAAGATGCCGTTCTTAGGAAGATCCTCAGGCTTAATGTTGTTGAGCTTGAGTCCAACGAGGTCAAAGCTCTGAGGCTGAGATTCTTCGTTCGCGGCAACGCTACCAAAGACCATATACGTAAACGGGAAGTCAGCCTTGATACGGCGAACCTTTTCGTCGTCGCTAAGCCCCTTGTATGGGTCTTGTGGACCCTTCTTACCTGTGTCTGCTGCAACCTTTGCAGTGTCTGCCTTTGCAGTGTCTGCCTTCGCTGTCTTAGCCGTTGAGTCTACTGCAGTTGTGTCAGCAACCGAATCAGCAGGAGCAGCGGCGATTCCAAGGCGGAGGTTTTTAACGGCCTGATCGATGCCATACATAGCCTTGATCATGGAGCCGTCCATCATAACGCGCTTGAATTCAAGACGAGCTGTCTGCGAAAGAAGCTTACGCATCTGGAGCGTATCCTGCTCGTCTGGCATTTCAATCACCAGACGACGTGTTCCCTGCTTCTGGATGTTGACTTCCGAAACATTGAACTTGTTGATACGCTGGGAGAGAACGATCTGCGCCTGCTCAACAGCTTCGTCGGCATCCCGACGGAGCTTGTTCTGAACAGCTTCTTCCGTAAGCGGATTTGCTGGGAAGTAGTTGATCAAGCTCTTACCCTTAGCACGGAAATTCTCGAGGAATACCGTGAGAACATCGAGATCTGTGTTGTCTGTTGTCTGACGTGTCTTCTCGATGATTGCCTTGAAATCATCATCAATGGCTTGTGGATCTGCCGATGACTCGATAAGCTTCAGAACATCGACTTCCAGCGTGAGGTAGGTACCTCCACGCAAGTCGAGTCCGAGCTTAAGACGTCCTGCACGGGCGCTTGCCATAGCTTCGGCATTGGCGCTGTCCCACTTTGCAAGCGCAACGCGCCCGGCAAGCGTGGTGTCAGCGGCGAGTTCGCTACGCTCTGAGGTGAGCAGAGAATAGTTGATCGTTGGCCATAACAGAATTGCGGCCGCGACGATCGGGGCTAGAATGAGCAACCATTTGCTCAGAGATTTCGAACGCAAGAGTCCTCCAAGACATTCAATCGGCAAAGTCGTTCCACCACCGCGCGTAAGGGGTGGGAGAACGGCGAATATACGTAATGCTAACTTTGTAGACCCTATGGATAGAAGAACTGCCGAAACTCCGGAAATCGACTGGTCGAAATACCCGATACCACGGGTACGTCACCATGTGAACTCTCAGGCCTATCTCCCGGCCCATCAACATCGCTTTGTACACCATCAGTATCCGCCACTGCGCGAGCAACCTGAATGGGTCTCCTGGTTTGCAAATGGCCTGCCTGGACGTGTGTTGGATCTTGGTTGCGGACGGGGCGCATTTTTGATTCGACATGCGCTAACCCATCCTGAAATCAACATCTTAGGCATCGAGGTGCGTGAGTCTTTGGCCGAGTACATCAACGGCGTCATTGCCGGCGAGAGGATCCCGAATGCACATGCAGAATGGTACACGCTTGCCAATGGTCTCGACTGGCTCGAACCAGCTTCGATTGATTACGCCGTCTACCTCTTTCCTGACCCATGGCCCAAAAAACGACATCACAAACGTCGAGCATTTGGCCATCAGTTTTTGGAAATGGTGCACCGACTGCTCGTCCCGGGAGGCAAGCTCTACCTTGCAACAGACCGCGAGGATGTCGATGTCTACCAACGCGAGATCTTGTCGGAATCCCCGTTGTTTTCTGTTGGCCCCCTGCTTGATGACACCACATGGCCGTTTGGGTTTACGACCGACCAGCAGATGTTTTGTGACGCAAAGGGGATCCCGTACGTTCGATATGCCGCGGAGAAGCTCTAAGTGCTTTTGCCAGAAGTAGTTGTCATGGGCTATCGGCAGGGATTCTTTCCCATGGGCGATCCCGACACCAACCAGGTTTACTGGCACCGACCAAACCCTCGGGCCATCATTCCGCTCGATGCAGTACGAATTTCGCGTTCGTTACGTCAGACACTACGAAAAAACATCTACGAAACCACAATTAATGCGAGTTTTGATACGGTAATTCTCCGATGTTCAGAGCGGCCAGACACGTGGATCACCGACGACATCATTGGCACCTACTCCGAACTTCACGCCATGGGGTTCGCCCACAGCATCGAGACATGGCATGAAGGCAAAATTGTTGGGGGCTTGTATGGTGTGGCGATCAACGGAGCGTTCTTCGGAGAATCAATGTTCTCGCATCGGTCGGACGCATCGAAGGCGGCCTTTGTTCGGTTGATACAACATCTTCATGAACGGGGCTTTACACTTCTGGACACACAGTACATCAATCAGTTTACGGCTTCACTTGGCGCTATCGAGATTCCAGACACACTCTATCAACAACACCTGCACGTTGCTCTCGCTTCTACCACATCGTTCTAACATCCTAGGCCTACTCGTGGCTGTGTCGTTGACGCTGCTACAAGGATGTGTTACGGGCTACTACCGACGTCACGCAGAGCCACCGCCACCACCTCCTCCTCCGCCGATATGTTCTGCGGTGCTGATCAGCGATCCGTCGTCGGTTCGGGGACTCGATACATCAAAGCCTTCGTCGCCGAGCATGTTGTACTATGTGTTCCAACGGGTACAGGGGGCTTCTACCCCACTCGAGGAGTTTGGGTTGTTGGCTATCGACGAGAACGACGAACACTGCATGCTGATACGTGGCACAGACATGAAGCGCGCGCAGTATGTTACCGCCACAAAGACAGGTCCCTCCTCTGTGAACTCCGCCCCATGGGATGGCCATGCTGCTCAGACCTTGATTTCGACTGTGAATGAACAGAGCGGACTGCTTGACGGCTCGATAGCATCATGCAGCGTAGCTGCCGACAACATCATGATCGACTCGATGATGTTGTCAATCAATGATCCTTCGGCGTGGGACGGACATCCAACGATGTCGCCATCGAAACGATGGGTCGTCTTTGCATCGAACCGCACGGGGTCGAACAACAGTACCGACCTCTGGTATTGCAGACATAATGCTGATGGAAGTTTTGGTCCTGCGCGCCCCCTGTATGGAGCCAACACCTATTGCGACGAAATCTCTCCGTCATTTTCGCCAAAGGGTCCGCCAACCCTGTTGTTCAGCTCCAGCGGCCACACGAGCTTTGGTGGTTATGACGCATTCTCTGTGACCATCAACGAAGACGCGGACACACTCGTTGCCACGAAGGTTACCAACCTCGGCGGGCCGATAAATTCTGCATACGACGAGATCTTTCCGACAATCTCGCCGAATGGAACAGACATCTACGTCGCGTCTAATCGACGTGATGGACGTAGTGGTGACCGAAGGGACTTTGATGTCTTTGCTGCGTTTCTACAGATATCGGGCGATCAACCTCTGGCGCGCCTGACAGGACGTGTCGTGAATTCACAAACGCAGGAGCCTGTTGTCGACGCAGAGGTAGTCGCAAGAGAAGCAGTATCCCGTCAAGTCTACTCGACTGCCCGCACTGATACCAACGGTGCCTACACTCTTAGCGTGCCTGTAAGCACGCCCGTGCAGGTCACAGCACAATCCGATACCCTGTTCTACGACTCCTACACCGTTGTTGTCCCCACCACTGCGGCAAATGATGTTGTTACACGAACAGAGCCTATTGCGCTCTCGAGGTCGTTCGTTCTGCGCATCAATTTCCCGACATCTGAGTTCAGCAATCCATATGGCAAAACGCTAGACTCAAATGGCGTTGATACCGATCGGGCATGGCAGACAGAGCTTGATGAGCTCGCCGAAAGTGTCACAACAGCGTCTGCGAAGATCACGAAGATCATCCTCGTAGGACACACTGATGATGTTGATACCGAGGAATCAAACCAGATTCTCGGCAAGCAGCGGGTTGATTTTGTTATTGATAAACTTGTTGAGCGTGGTGTTCCACGCAATATTCTTGAGGGGAAAAGCGAGGGCGAGCAGCAACTCCTTGAGCGTCGCAAGGGAGAGTCTGTTGAAACATGGCGCAAGCGCTGTCGTCGCGTCGAACTGATGAAGGTCAACTCATGAAACTACTTGACGTCTTGACACCAAATAGGGTTGCAGCTTGGTCTATCGGCGCATTTGTTGGGCTTACCCTACTCATCATTGGCCTTGTAGTATACTCGCTCAGTAGCGGACTCCCAACACTTGAGCAGCTTGAGAATCCCCCGCAGGAGCTTGCCACCCGCGTCTACAGCGCAGACGGCACAATGCTTGAGCTCTACGCAACCACACGCCGAACAAATCTTGAGTTTGACTCAATCCCTCGGGGCTTCATTAGTGCGTTGGTGGCAACAGAGGACCGCGCATTCTACGACCATTGGGGAGTGCACATGATGCGCATCGCCAAGGCCGCCGTCAAGAACATCTTTGCTCTCCGCGCGAAGGAGGGGGCTTCCACGATCACGCAGCAGCTCGCTCGTAATCTCTACTTCTCACAAGAACAAACGATATGGCGCAAGATCCGCGAAGCTTGGACAGCCTTGCAGATAGAACGTGCCTACACAAAGAATGAGATCCTAGAGATGTACACCAACACCGTGTATTACGGTCGTGGTGCATACGGACTCCGCGTTGCAGCGATGACATATTTCAACAAAGAGCCAATGAAGCTCACGACAGCAGAGTGTGCCTATCTGGTTGGTCTGTTTAAGGCACCTGAGCGTTATGGCTCCGACGACTCACTTGGCGTTGTGCGTAGAAATCTGATTCTCGGAATGATGCGGGATGGTGAGTTTCTCACCGAAGACGAGTTTGCTGTAGCCGTAGCCGAACCTTTGCGCAAAGCGCCACCAAGCAGAACATATCGTGGAATTGCACCCCACTTTGTTGAGATGGTACGGCAGACGCTGACGAACGACCCGGTCTGGAAGGAACGTCTTACTGGACACGATTTGTATCGTGACGGACTTGTCATCTACACAACGCTTGATGCACGAGTGCAGCGATATGCGAATGAGGCCCTCGACGAACATCTTCGAGACTATCAACGCATGTTCGACAATGCCTTCTCTTGGACGTCACGGCAGGATCTTCTGAACGAACTTCTCAGCCGTGCTGTCAAACGGCACCCTGACTACCTCACGACACCAGAGCGGGACCGCGAATCTATCCGTCGTAGGCTCATGGCCAACCGTACCTTCGTCGACAGTGTCAAACGTATGGCAACCATCATTCAATCTGGGCTGGTCGTCATTGAGCCAGCAACCGGCAACATCGTTGCGATGGTTGGATCATCGCCGCTGAACATGCAATTGCAGCAGGCAGCCAGATACTCGCTAAATCATGCTACGCAGATCAGACGTCAGCCGGGCTCGTCATTCAAGCCATTTGTCTACGCCAGTGCGTTTGAGTCATCCGAATCCGTTACGCCCGAAACAACGGTAGAGAGCGGCCCATTTAGCTATGCGCTCGACGACGGCACCGTATGGGCACCGCAGGGCTCACGTGAAGAAGGTGGTCCGATACCACTTCGTGCAGCACTCAAGTTTTCATTAAACAGCGTGGCCGCCCGCCTCGTTACTGAAACAGGATATACCAACCCCCAGCAAGTCGTGGAACTTTGTCGCAAACTCGGCATCTCCTCGCCATTGTCTGCTGTACCATCAATTGCACTCGGCACTGGAGAGGTATCGCCACTCGAGATCACGTCGGCATATGCAACCTTCGCCAATCAGGGCGTACACACCACATCGGGCTTCATTACACGTATCGAAGATCGCATGGGCAACGTTCTCTATGAGGCCAAGCCGTTTGAACGCATCGCAAACGAAGCATGCTCGCAACGTACAGCCGAGTATATGATCTCCATCATGCGTGGAGTGGTCGATGGCGGCACCGCCTCCAGCATCCGCAAGTTCTATCGCTACGATGCAGCTGGAAAGACAGGCACCACGAATGACTTTGCCGACGCGTGGTTTGTTGGTATCACACCACAGCTTGCGTGTGGCGTCTGGGTTGGATTCGACGATATGCGAATTCGTTTCACTGGAGACTATGGACAAGGCGGTCGTGCAGCCGCACCAATCTGGGGAAGACTAATGCAGAAGGTCTATATCGATCCAACGGTTCGCTGGCGTAAACGCACGTTCACCGTGTTACGCGACTCAACGGAAGTTGCGACAACAACAGACATCACCAATCCCGTTCAAGAGGTTGCACCATTTCGTAAACCCGATTCCACGAAGCAACGATGAATCCTACTTGGCATTTTTCGGACGGTACAACACTACCGGTTGGAACCATGTACTGCATTGGTCGAAACTATGCAGCTCATGCACGCGAAATGGGCGCTGAAGTCGTGGCCGATCCAATCGTATTTATCAAGCCCCCTGCTGCCTATCGTGCAGATAAGAGTGAGATCCGGTTGCCAGCATTTTCCTCTGACGTTCATCACGAAGTAGAACTTGTTATCGTTATTGGTAACGCAACAGAACGCTGTGCACCAGATGAAGCATGGAACTACATCGCTGGGCTCACTGTAGGCATTGATTTTACCGCACGTGACATTCAGACTGCAGCGAAGAAGAACGGCCACCCATGGGCGGTAGCAAAGTCATGGGCTGGCTCTGCACCATGCGGCACTGTAGTCCCTGCCCGTGATTGCGGTAAGGGGCCGTGGGGTCTGTCGCTAGCTGTTGACGGTGAACTACGTCAACAAGGCACGACATCGGATATGGAACGCTCGGTGGAAGAACTCGTGGCCTACGTTGCCTCTGTCTTCACGTTGCAACCCGGAGACTGCATCTTTACTGGAACACCAGAGGGTGTTGGGCCAGTTCAACCTGGCCAGCACGTTGTTGCAAACCTTGATTCGCTCGTTTCGCTCACCATAGACATTGCATGAGTATGCTACTACGGTCATTGGTCCTCGTTGTTTTCGCAGTAGGTTCAATGCTGCTACACAGCTGCGTTTCGATAACGCGCACAGAGCGTGACGTCTACACCAAGATCGATCTCGATACACTCGTGACAAAGCGCGTGCAGAACGCACCAGGTGAACGTAACAATGGCATCATCTTTCCTTCTCCAACTACGGAATCTCGCGAGCGAGATATCAATCGCTACGACAGTGTCGCCATACGTGAGTATCCCGCCTTCATTCGTCTAGGATTGTTCGAAGGGATAGGAACAATCGGCTCCTCAATCGCAGGTGCCCCCAGTGCGCAACGAGGCGCATTTGGATTGTTTTACGGTATCAATGATCTGCTCTTTGGACGGCAAGACGACTCGTCAACACAGATCTTCGATGGATATATCCACCGCATTGGCATCATCGAGTGGAAGCTACCTCTCTTCGGTAATTCGCCTGATTGGACCTGGGGTATTACCGCGTATGAAAATCTGAGTGCAGACGCCGACAACTCGCTCACAGGTATGGGTGTTCTTACACTTTCAAAGCGCTTCTACTACCGAAGCAAAATTCCATACATGGCCATACGCCCATCAATCTCTCTTTCGGCATTTCCTTCCCAGTATGTCAACACCAGCGTATCGGCAGATTTGGGAAGTATCGGAGGCATGAACCTACGAGCTTATGCTGGGTATGCGTTTGGTGGTGGGTTCCGTACAGGTGGGCGACGGGATCCGCTTTCCTATCAATCGATCGACTTCCCATACTTTGGCCTCGGCATCTCCACACTTGATTTTCTCAATCGTGAGGAAGAGACACAGACGGAGTGGAAATACCACGAGCATTCAGCCTGGCAGATCGGTGCTGCCGAGTTTACGTTTGTTGGCAGTGATGCAGATCGCTCGTTCCTATCACCGCAGCTATCGGGCGATGCGGCACCAACTGTAAAGGGCGGTACGTTTCGATTTGCTATCGCTGATCTTGCCCTACCTGTCCTTGGCTACAAGCTGTCGGTAGGAACCTCGCTCTTCCACGCTCTTATGCTGGGTGCTTCAGAATATGGAATTGGAGTACTGCCAATTCGATTCACATACCATTGGTTCCCATTCAAAACAGACCTACGCGTCGATCCATTTGTCGAGGTCAGTTACGCCCCCTCTGCGTTTGCACACATCGGCCTGCGCTCTTCGATCCCTGTCAGCGAACAAATGAGCATTGTTCTCATTGCTGGCTATGTACAGGGCAATACGGG
>CAZAGH010000022.1:24562-26567 GCA_964484755.1 uncultured Melioribacter sp.
AACACACGGTTCACGATGAGCGATGACGCATTCACTCCAACACAGGTATCGATACTGAAGAATCTTCAGAGTGTTGAGCGAACGGCGCTTAACGCCGTTCGTCTCAAGGGTCCGAGCAAGGTTGGACTTCGAGCATCCCGATTCACCGAACATCTGTTCTCAACGGAGATCATCCGAACAACGGTTGATCCAATGACCATACAGATTCGCACAACGCCCTACGACGACTCACTGCTCGCAATGCCGGGTATCACCCTCGTCATTGCATCTGATTCGACAACTCTGATCAATGATCAGGACACTTCAACACATTATACGCCCCTTCCTATAGGCAAGCCATTCCTGCTCGAGATCAAGCATGATGGAGCATGGTTTGACCTACAGATTGGGCATACACACTTGGGTCTTCAGCGAACTACGTTGCCGAATACAGAGTGGGTGTTGATCGGTCTGCCACGAAACGGCAGCATACTTGTTGGTGACCCACGGTTTAATTTTGGTTACTGATTGACCCTTAACAACGGAACGGAATTCATGTCTGAACGCATCACGATCGTCGGCGCAGGTCTAGTTGGCTCATTACTTGGTACTGTCCTAGCGAAACGGGGCTACTCGGTTCGCATCTTCGAACGCAGACCAGATATGCGCACATCAACCGGCTATGCCGGAAGGTCGATCAACCTTGCTATGTCGGATCGTGGTTTGCGCGCACTTGAAACTGCCGGACTTGCTGATGACATTCGTGCGATTGCCATTCCAATGCATGGTCGCATGATGCATGACAAGCAAGGTGTGCAGACATATCAGCCATACGGCAAGGAAGGACAGTTCATCAACAGCGTGTCGCGTGGAGACCTGAATAAGGTTCTGATGACGGCAGCTGAGCGACATGGTGTAGAGATCATCTTCAATGCAAGGTGCACCGATATTGACGTCGAGGCAGCATCTGCAACATTTGAGCTCCCCACTGGTGAAGTCGTTCTGTCCGAAGCAGATGTACTGTTTGGTGCTGATGGTGCTTTTAGTGCGGTGCGAAGCAAGCTTCAGATCAGAGATCGCTTCAACTATTCACAACACTACATCGAGCACGGATACAAAGAACTGCACATCCCACCTGATGAAGCAGGTACCTTCCGTCTTGAAAAGAACGTGCTCCATATATGGCCACGACACAGCTTCATGATGATCGGACTGCCAAATCCTGATGGATCATTTACGCTGACGCTGTTTTTTGCACACAATGGTTCGCCGTCGTTCGAAGAGCTCACGACCAAGGAAGCAGTTCTCGAGTTCTTCAACGAACAGTTCCCCAATGCTGTTCCGATGATGCCGACGTTACTGGATGACTTCTTCACGAATCCTGAATCGTCCCTCGTCACTGTTCGTTGCAGTCCATGGGTCTTCAACGGCAAGGTTGCTCTCATCGGTGATGCTGCCCACGCCATCGTCCCGTTTTACGGCCAAGGCATGAACTGCGGCTTCGAAGACTGCAGTGTTTTGATTGAATGCCTCGATCATCATCAAGGGAACTGGGCACAGACACTTGAGACCTACGCACGTTTTCGCAAGCCGGCAGGCGATGCCATCGCCGATCTCGCGCTGGAGAACTTTATCGAAATGCGCGACAAGGTTGCTGATGCACGCTTCCTCTGGAGAAAGAAGATCGAAGCTTGGATTCACGAGCAGTTTCCGACCAAGCTCATCCCACTCTACACGATGGTGACGTTCTCTGCGCACATCCCCTACAACGAAGCTCTCCGTATCGGACGCGAGCAAGATGTGCTCATGGAACAGATCATGTCCATTCCATCCGTCATCAACGATTGGACATCCGACGAAGCCCGTCAGGCAATTCGCGACATCATGGAGTCACGACCAGACATTACGATCGCCTCTGGCTCCCCCTCGTAAGACACCAATCATTGTGCCCATTGCAAGACCAATGCAATGTCTGGATGCCCGCTTTCGCGAGCATGACGATCAGCGTACCTTGTACCTCGTACCT